>NZ_JANWVH010000170.1 GCF_025056915.1 Meiothermus sp.
TTGACCGAGCATTCTAGCCTTTCAGCCTAAGTTTATGCCCTTTTTTCACTACTTTTCACTACAGTTCAATCTCTTGTCTATACGCAAAGTCGCGGATGTAGGCATAGAGGTCGGGGTCCACCTCGGTTAGGCTTTCCTCGATGGCCCCGAAGTTCTCCCCCCATATGGCTTTGCGCACGCTCATGCAGGCCAGTCTTAGGGCCAGGCCGCCCCTCGTCAAGCCCTTCCTGTAGCCAGAGCCACCACCTGATTCAGGTCGCGAATAGCGGCGGGATTTCTTCCGTAAGCGTCGAAGAGGACGGGCCGAACGCCGGCGGCCTGTGCGCCCTGGATATCGTCTTCTGAATCGCCGATGTGCAGAGCCTCCCTCGGATGGACCCCTAGCCTGTCCAAAACGATGTGGAAAAAGCGGGGGTTGGGCTTGGCTACTCCCAGAAGGGCCGAGGCTCCAATGTAGTCAAAAAAATCGGCCAGCCCTGTGGCCCTGAGGACTCCTGGCAGCGTCCAGTCCCAGTTGGAGACCACCCCCAGCCGAAAGCCCAGCCCCTTTAGTTCGGCCAGCACCTCCTTGGCGCCGGGGGCAAGGGGCCAGATATGGGGGCTCTGCCAGTTTTGCGCCAGGTAGTCGGCAATTTCGTCGGCGTGCTCCTCCAGCCCGATGCCCCGCATGATCTCCCGGTGGAAAGCCCGCCAGAAGGCAAGCGCAGTGGTCTCGTCGGTGGCCTGCATGTGGTGCGCTGCGTAGTGCTGATAGGCCTCCTTGGTGGCCTGAGGGAGGCGGGCTGGGTCAGCCTTGGCCTCAAGGCCCCTTTGCTCGAGGAGAGGCCAGAGCCACAGCCTGGGGTGGCCCAGGATTAGGGTATCCCCCACGTCAAAAAGAACTGCCCGAATCATAGCTAACATACTACCGGTGGTCCTTGGGGTTGAGCTTGGCTTTGGCGCCGTGATACCCTCAGGGCGCTTTCGCCCGAG
>NZ_JANWVH010000171.1 GCF_025056915.1 Meiothermus sp.
GGGCGATCTTCATCGTTACCTAGAGGTCAGCCTACAACGGGCAGTGCATTTCAGATGGGTCTGTAGCTCGCGCAGCCGCCGGCGTTCACGGCATGATCTACAAATCCGACTGCGCCAGGGGAGCATTTTGTATCGGCACGTTCATCTCGCGCAGCCACTCACGAATCTTGAGGTCAATTTCATCGCGGACTCGGCGGAACGCGGCCAGCTTTTCTTCCTCCGTGCCCTCAATCCGGGCCGGGTCGTCGAACGGCCAGAACATGCGCTTGTTCACACCGACGAATACCGTCGGGCATTTCTGTTCGGCGTCGCCGCAGACGATGATGAGATAGCCGAAGTTGATATAGCCCAGATATTCGCGCACGCTCTTTGAGCGTTGGCCGCTTATATCAATTCCGATCTCCTGCATCACCTTGACGGTCAGCGGGTGGAGGCCCTTCGGCTCCAGGCCGGCGCTGTAGGCCTCGAACTCGTTGCCGGCGTAGTGACGCAGAAAGCCCTCGGCCATCTGGCTGCGGGCGGAGTTGCCGGTACATAAAAAGAGAACTTTGGCTTTGCCGGGCATGGTATTTCGTATTGCGTGTTACGTATTGCGTATTCTGTAGGGTTCACGCTACACGCAATACGCTATACGCTACACGGAGTACGTCCGCTCGTTATCCGAATCTTCCGGAAACGTAATCTTCCGTCCGCTTGTCTTTGGGCCGGGTGAAGATGATGTTGGTGTCGTCGTATTCGATGACGGTGCCGGAGCGCTTGCCATCCTCGGTCAGCATCATCATCGCCGTTTTATCCGAGACGCGCGCGGCTTGCTGCATGTTGTGTGTGACGATGATGATGGTGTAGTCCTTCT
>NZ_JANWVH010000172.1 GCF_025056915.1 Meiothermus sp.
GGTTGCAGTGGGGGTTGTATCTGGAGCGATAAGGAGGCGGTATGGAGTTCTACCAGAATCGAGAGAGCAAAATTCTACGCCCTGGACTTTTTGATAGCGAGGCAAAAAAGGATGCCGATCAGGTGCAGGGGATTCAGTCGAGCCAGTTTCGCAATTACTTTCATGAGCTGCGAGCCCTCGAGGCCCGATTCGAGCGTGAGGCCAAGGGCAACCCCCAGGTAGCGTTTGCAAAGCTAATTCCGCAACTAGAGTTGCTGAAAGCCAAGCTGGCCTATGGGCAGCGCAAAAATGGGCCTTTGCAAAACGCTGGGGGTTTTGTGAACCTGATGAACCGCTTGATTGATGCGGGTAAGCGAAGCCCGGAGGACTTCGAGGCCATGATGCAGTACCTCGAGGCAGTGCTGGCCTACTTTTACGCCAAGGAAGGACAAAATCAGGGAGGGCGCAGATGAAACTGCTCGGCTACAAGCGCATTCACGGCATCATCCGGCTCAAAAGCGGCCTGCGAATTGGCATGAGCAAAGACCAGATGGCTATTGGAGATGTGGATAACCCCGTCATCCGCAACCCGCTGACCGACGAGCCCTACATTCCCGGCTCCTCGCTCAAGGGCAAGATGCGGTATTTGCTCGAGTGGCACCTAGGTAAGGATAGTCTGGGGAATAGCTATCTGACTCACAAGAAGCAAGATAAGCATGTTTTTGCTTCGCCTGATCCCAAAGATCCTGTGGGCCGCATATTTGGCCTTGCTCCAGATGACCAACAAGCCACAGAAGTTGCAAAGCAGCGCGGCCCCACCCGCC
Organism: Meiothermus sp.; assembly: GCF_025056915.1. GTDB lineage: Bacteria > Deinococcota > Deinococci > Deinococcales > Thermaceae > Meiothermus. The sequence goes on from NZ_JANWVH010000172.1 coordinate 804, forward strand.
TCCTGGTGCGCGACGCTT
>NZ_JANWVH010000173.1 GCF_025056915.1 Meiothermus sp.
CCCTCGGGGCCAAGCTCCCTCAGCTCGGCCAGGACGCGGGGGGCGTGGTCTTCAAGCGCCTTCCAGGCTAACCAGGCGTAGTACCCCGCGAGAAACCCTTCTCCATCCGGCGGTGCAAGCAGCTCGGCCACGGGTTGTCCTCCCACCCCGCGGCCGGTAAGCTGAGGTTGCCTCTAGCCAGGCCCCTCGGCTCCGGCCGGGGGTTTTCTGTCAGCTTAGCACAGGGGGCAAAGAAGCCCGCGCCAATCGGCATAAACAGCCCGGATGGTTTACGGTTTTTCTACGGTTTATGGAGCTGAAAGCGGCGGAATGTAGCCGAATCACAAAGCCGGGTTTAGCCGATAGGAAAGGGCATATCGGCAGGGAGCGGAAAGGTGCGGAAAGGCTTCTCGCCAATCATAATCGTGGTGTCGGCGGTTCGAGTCCGCCCATAGCCACCAGGCTGAGAAATCCCGGGCTTGCTTCTCCCCCGGGGTTTTTATGTGCGCGCTTCCCGATGGCTGCCTAGTGGTGCTGGGCCTGCCGGAACCAGCTTCTCCGGTAAAAATCAGGCAGAACCGGCCACCGGGGCTCAGGGCTCTTCCGACGAACCCCTGCCTGCTCCGGGCAGGGTGCGGGAAGCGTCCAGTAAGGTTTACTAAAGGTCGGGTCGAGGCTCTAAACATAGCCCAGTCCAACCTAGACGGCTCCCTTTCATTGGAGGAGCAGGGGACGCCGCAGTGGGTTGCTCACGCTGTTGGCCAGAAGGGGCTTCGGTAGGGTATTTGACCAACCGGGTGCTATGACCAAGGGGGTGTTTGC
>NZ_JANWVH010000174.1 GCF_025056915.1 Meiothermus sp.
GAGCTAATGGCCGCTGCCGCCGAGGTGCTGGCCTACGAAGCTGCCGAGTCGCTCAACTATGCAATGTCATACCCCGGCTTGACTGACCAGATCGTGGCTCGCTTGCGTGACGAGGGGGTTGACGCGCAACCCGAACAGGTGCTGGTCGGCTATGGCTCCGGCCAGATTCTCGCCCTCTTGCCCGAAATTTTTGTCGAGCCGGGGGATGTGGTCATCATCGAGGGGCCAAGTTTCCTCGGCGCGGTCAAGCGCTTTGTCCAAAGCGGCGCCCGGCTGGTGACGGTGCCGGTTGACGAGCATGGCATGGATGTCGCTGCGCTGGCCGATGTCGTGCGCAGCTTAGCCGCTGAAGGCCGCCGTCCAAAGTTCATCTACACCATTCCCACCTTCCACAACCCCACCGGCGTAACCCTCAGCCTCGATCGCCGCCGGCAGTTGGTAGAGCTAGCCGCCGAATACGGGGTGCCGGTGGTCGAAGACGATGCCTACCTCGATCTGCGTTTTGCCGGCGAACCGCTGCCCTCGTTGGCCGCCCTCGATCAGGCGGGCTGGGTCATCCGCGTCGGTACCTACTCAAAGATTCTCGCTCCCGGCCTGCGTATCGGCTGGGTGCATGCCCGCCGCGAAGTCATTGATCGTCTGCTCATGGTCAAAGCCGAAGGCACCACTGGCCCCTTCATCACCCGCGTCGTGGCTCGCTTCAGCGCCGCAGGCCGGCTCGAGCAGCATATCGCCACGCTGCGCCGGCACTACGCCACCAAAT
>NZ_JANWVH010000175.1 GCF_025056915.1 Meiothermus sp.
ATACCAATTCTACGACGAGGTGACACATAAAGCCTCCTGAATCCAGGGCCAAAAGCAAAGCTGCTTGACCCTGGTTGGGTCAGCCGCAAGCTGGGTGAGAAACTGCTCGGCAGCCAGGCGTTTGTGCTCCAGCGAAGCGTACACCCATGGTTTGACCCACTAGGTTGAGCCAATCGGCAATCAGGGCTTTGAGCCCCCCTTTTTCCACCGCGCTTGCGCCGCCGCATCAGCCCTGGCCGAACTCGGTCGCGGTACTTTGGGGTGAATCTTCCATCGAGCCATCAGCCCATAGAGGCCTTTATAGCTGTACTGTACCCCAAAGCGTTGTTGCACCCACTGCCGCGCTTCTTCGTAGGTGCGAAAGCTTCCTTTGGCACTCTCGGCTTTCAGTTCCAGCTGTTGGCCTTCATCCAGCCGGGCTTGACGGACTTTGACCCCCCACCCCGGTACGCGCTTCAATACCTCCGCCAATCCCCCGGCCCGATACCAACCCAGCCATCTACTGAGGGTTTTACGTCCAATCCCCACTTCTTTAGCCGCATCCTGCAACTCTTTGCCTCGACGTACCAGCCACATCGCCTGCAGCCGTTTGCGTCGTTCCAGGTGCTTCTCCCGTCTATACAGATCCTCCAACTCCCCTACGCTTTCGGTCCAATCGATTGGGGCAATCCTTCGACTCATTCCCCTATCCTAACTTAGGTGTCACTTTGGGTGAGATTTGGTATAAGT
>NZ_JANWVH010000176.1 GCF_025056915.1 Meiothermus sp.
AGATCGCCCGCGCCCTGGCCACGGAGCCCGAGCTCCTGGTCCTGGACGAACCCTTCGCCGGCCTGACCCCGGCGGAGACCGAGCTTCTGGCCAAGTCCCTTTCCCGGCTGCGCAAGGGGGGGCGGTTTGGCCGGCTCCACAGCGAGGGGTGCGCCATGGTCATCATCGAGCACAAGCTCTCCGAGCTCTTCAAGATCGCCGACCGGGTGGTGGTCCTGAACTTCGGGGAGGTCCTGGCCGAGGGCCCCCCCGGGGCGGTGGCCCAGGACCCCAAGGTGATCGAGGCCTACCTGGGGGAGGGGGTCCATGCTGGAGGTTAGGGGGCTTTCCCTCCTCTACGGCAAGGCCCAGATCCTCTTTGGCGTGGACCTGGAGGTCCGGGAAGGGGAGCTGGTCTGCCTGGTGGGGCCCAACGGGGCCGGCAAGACCAGCTTCCTCCGGGCCATCTCCGGGCTGGTCCGCCTCGAGGCCCGCCTCCACCGCGGGACCAAGGCGGGGGAGATCCGGCTGGAGGGGGAGGTGCGCTTCCAGGGACGGCGCATCGACGGCCTTTTGCCCCACCAGATCGCCCGCTTGGGCCTGGTCCTGTGTCCCGAAAGGCGCCGCCCCTTCCGCGAGCTCACCGTGGAGGAGAACCTCCTGGCCGGGGGCCTCCTCCTCCCCAAGGGGGAGGTGGGGCGGCAGCTGGCCTTCGTCTACGAGCTTTT
>NZ_JANWVH010000177.1 GCF_025056915.1 Meiothermus sp.
CGAGAACTCCGCGAGCGCCGAGGCGTTGATCAAATGCACGGCGAAGCCGAGCGCGACCCCGGCGGCGATGGCGATGATGGAGACGACCGCGCGCAGCGGATGTAGCCGCAGGTGACCCCACGAAACGGCGCGCAGCAGCCAGCGCAGCATCGCCGTCGTACTTACGCTGCAACCAGCCGGCCGCGTGTCAGCCGCAAGACGCGGTCGCAGGTGGCGGCGGCAGCCTCCGAATGCGTGACGAGGATCCCGGCGGCGCCCTGCGCGCGCACCGTCTGCGCCAACAGCTGCAGTGCGGACGCCGCGGTGTCCGGGTCGAGGTTGCCGGTGGGCTCGTCGGCCAGCAGCAGCGCGGGCCGATGCACCAGCGCGCGCGCCAGCGCCACGCGCTGCAGCTCACCGCCGGAGAGCTCGGCCGGGGCCGATGCAGCCCGTTGCGCGAGGCCGACAGCGGCCAGCATCTGTAGCGCCCGGGCGCGGCGCTCGATGGCGTCGACTCCCAGCAGCACCAGCGGCAGCATCACGTTCTGCAGCACCGTCAGCTGCGGCAGGATATGGAAGGCCTGGAAGACAAAGCCGATTTTCTGCCGCCGCAGGCGCGTGCGTTCGTCTTCGCTTAGGCGGGTGACCTCGATGCCGTCGACGCGCACGCTGCCCGCGTCGGGCAGCTCCAGCCCCGCGATGAGGTTCAGCAGCGTCGATTT
>NZ_JANWVH010000178.1 GCF_025056915.1 Meiothermus sp.
CAGCGAGCGCGCCTTCCACCACGGCAAGCTCGACCTCGCCCAGGCCGAGGCCCTCGCGGACCTGATCGCCGCCGGGAGCCGGCGCGCGGCCCAGGCCGCGCTGCGCAGCCTGAGCGGCGTGTTCTCGCGGCGCTGCGAGGCGCTCGCGGAACGGCTGCTCATGCTCCGGGTCGAGGCCGAGGCGCTGATCGACTTTCCCGAGGAGGAGCTCGGGCCGACGGTGGGGGCCGCGCTCGCGGAGCGCCTCGCGCTCGCCCGCGGCGAGCTCGAGCGCCTGCTTGGCGAGGCCCGCATCGGCCGGCGGCTGCGCGACGGGCTGCACGTGGTCCTACTCGGGCGCCCGAACGCGGGCAAGTCCAGCCTGCTCAACGCCCTGCTCGGGGAGGAGCGGGCGATCGTCACCCCCATCCCGGGCACCACCCGCGACCTCCTCCGCGAGGCCCTCGAGCTCGACGGCCTGTCCCTGACCCTGGTCGACACCGCGGGACTGCGCGAGCGCGCCGGTGCGGTGGAGGCCGAGGGCATCCGCCGGGCGCGCGAGGAGGCGGCGCGCGCCGACCTCGCGCTCCTGGTCCTCGACGCCGAGCGCGGCGATGCCGCGGAGCCGCTCGCCGCCGAGCTGCCGCCCGGCCTGCCGGCGCTCAGGGTCTACACCAAAGTCGACCTCGTCCCGGGCTTCCGGCCCCCTG
>NZ_JANWVH010000179.1 GCF_025056915.1 Meiothermus sp.
TGCCGGGCTTCCGTGTACGCCCTGCTGCGCCCGCTGCTCTTCGCCCTCCCGCCCGAGACCGCGCACGCGGCGGCGCTCGGCGCGCTCGCGATCGCCCGGCCGCTGGTCCGGCTCGCCCTGCCCCGCCCGCCCGCCCGGCCGCGGCGGGTCCTCGGTCTGGAGTTTCCGAACCCGGTGGGCCTCGCCGCCGGCCTCGACAAGGACGGGCGGCACCTCCCGGCCCTCGCAGCCCTCGGCTTCGGCTTCGTCGAGGTGGGCACGGTGACACCGCGGCCGCAGCCCGGGAACCCGCCACCGCGGCTCTTCCGGCTCGCCGCCCACGAGGCGCTGATCAACCGCATGGGCTTCAACAACCAGGGCGCCGAGGCTCTGGCCCGGCGCCTCGAGCGCCGGCCCTTTCCGGGCATCCTCGGGATCAACGTCGGCCGCAACCGCGACACCCCGAACGAGCAGGCCGCCGAAGACTGCCGCCTGTGCATGGAGCGGCTCTATCCCTTCGCGAGCTACCTCGTGGTGAACCTCTCCTCGCCCAACTCCCCGGGGCTCCGCGCGCTGCAGGCGGCCGAGAGCCTGCGGCGGCTCGCGGGCGAGCTGCTCGACGCCCGCGAGCGCCTCGCCGCGCGGCACCGGCGCCGGGTGCCGCTGCTGTTCAAGCTCGCGCCCGACCTCGAGCTC
>NZ_JANWVH010000017.1 GCF_025056915.1 Meiothermus sp.
CTCAACCTTTTGGACCCCCACCTGCGCCGGATTGCCCGGGCCGCTAACCACATCCGGGTTCACTTCCGCGAGCCCCTGGATGTGCGGGCCCTGGCCCGGCTGGCCCACATGAGCGAAAGCGCTTTTTACGAGCACTTCAAGCGCGTAACCTCCCTAACCCCGTTGCAGTACCAGAAAGCCCTGCGCTTGCAGGAAGCGCGAAAGCTCCTCTTGGATGGACTTTCTGTGGTGCAGGTGGCGCGAGAGGTGGGCTACGCGAGCCTTTCTCAATTTACCCGAGAATACCGCCGTTTCTTCGGTGCGCCTCCCTCCAGGGATGCCGCCAGGCTGCGGGAGCAAGGTGGGCTGGTTGCCTCGCAGGCTGGATGAACAGCGCAGCTCGGGCGGTTTAGCCGCTTACCTTTTCCCTTTGCCCCTCGGCCAGGTAGAGCCAGGTCTCGAGCACGCTGTCGGGGTTGAGCGAGATGCTCTCGATGCCCTGCTCCACCAGCCACAGCGCAAACTCGGGGTGGTCGGAAGGGCCCTGGCCGCAGATGCCGATGTACTTGCCCATTTTCTTGGCGGTTTGGATGGCGTGGGAGAGCAAGAACTTAACGGCTTCGTCTTGTTCGTTGAAAAGCTCGGCCACCAGGCCCGAGTCGCGGTCGAGGGCCAGGGTAAGCTGGGTGAGGTCGTTGGAGCCGATTGAGAAGCCGTCAAAAAGCTCCAGGAACTGCTCGGCCAGAATCGCATTGGACGGCACTTCACACATCATCACAATCTTGAGCCCGTCCTTGCCCCGCTCGAGGCCGTTGTTTTTGAGGATTTCCAGCACCGCCTGGGCCTCCCTGACCGTTCGCACAAAGGGCACCATGACCCACACGTTCTGGAGGCCCTTGGTTTCGCGCACCTCGCGGATGGCCGCACACTCCAGGGCAAAGGCTTCGGCAAACTCAGGCGAGCGGTAGCGCGAGGCCCCGCGGAAGCCAATCATAGGGTTTTCTTCCTTGGGCTCATAGCGGCTGCCGCCCAGCAGGTGGGCGTACTCGTTGGACTTGAAGTCCGACAGGCGCACAATCACCGGGTGGGGCGCAAAGGCCGCAGCAATCATGCTGATACCCTCGGCGAGCTTTTCGCGGTAGAAGGCCACCGGGCTCTCGTAGCCCGCCGTGCGCTGGCGGATGGCTTCCTTGAGGTCTTCGGGGAGTTGGTCGAACTCCAGCAGGGCCTTGGGATGGATTCCGATGGTGTTGTTGATGATGAACTCGAGCCGAGCCAGCCCAACCCCGGCATTGGGCAGGTTGGCAAAGCTAAAGGCCCGCTCGGGCGAGGCCACGTTCATCATGATTTTGGTGGGGATGGGGGGCATCTTGTCGAGCTCGATGCGCTGCATCTCGAAGCGCGGGCTGCCCTCGTAGACCCGGCCCACGTCCCCTTCGGCGCAGGAGACCGTGACCGTCTGCCCATCCTTGAGTACCTCGGTCGCCCCGGCGGCCCCCACCACCGCGGGAATACCCAGCTCCCGGGCCACGATGGCCGCATGGCAGGTGCGCCCGCCCCGGTTGGTCACGATGGCCGCGGCCTTCTTCATCACCGGCTCCCAGTCGGGGTCGGTCATGTCGGCCACCAGGACATCGCCCTCCTGCACCCGGTTCATCTCGCGGGGGTGCTGGATGACCCGTACCGGGCCGGCCCCAATCCGTTGACCTACCGCCCGGCCCGTGACCAGCACCGTGCCCCGTTCCTTCATCTCAAAACGCTCAATCACCCGGTTGGCCCGGCTCTGCACGGTCTCGGGGCGGGCCTGCAATATGTAGATTTGCCCGTCCAGACCATCTTTGGCCCACTCGATGTCCATGGGCCGTCCGTAGTGCTGCTCAATCAGCAGGGCTTGCCTGGCCAGCTCGAGCACCTCGGCATCGCCGATGGAAAAGCAACGACGTTCGGCCAGAGTGGTCTCGATGGCCTGAACCCCCCGCCCCTCCCCGGCGTAAACCATCTTCTGCAGCTTGCTGCCCAGGGTGCGCTGCAGGATGGTGTTGCGCCCCTCTGCCAGACCCTTCTTGTAGACGTAAAACTCATCCGGGTTGACCGCTCCCTGCACCAGAAGCTCGCCCAGCCCGTAGCTCGAGGTGATGAAAATCGCATCGCGGAAGCCCGACTCGGTGTCCAGGGTGAAGGCCACCCCGCTCGCGCCCAGGTCGCTGCGCACCATGCGCTGCACCCCCGCCGAGAGTGCGACCTCCTCGTGGGCGAAGCCGTGGTGGACGCGGTAGGCGATGGCCCGGTCGTTATAGAGCGAGGCAAAGACCTTCTTGATGTGCAAAAGCACGCTCTCGATGCCCTTCACGTTCAGGAAGGTCTCCTGCTGACCGGCGAAGCTGGCCTCGGGCAGGTCTTCGGCGGTGGCGCTGGAGCGCACTGCAACGGAAAGTCCGCCCGGAGAGGCGGACTCGAGGCGAATGTAGGCATCTACGATGGCTACTTCTAGGGCTTTGGGTAGTTCGGCCTGCTCAACCCAGCCCCGAATCTCGGCCCCTACGCGGGCCAGCTCGTCCACATCCTCGATGTTCAGCTGGTGCAGGGCCGCATGGATGCGCTCCCTTAGCCGGTTGTGGTGCAGGAACTCCCGGAAGGCCTCCGCCGTGGTAGCAAAGCCCCCCGGAACCCGCACCCCGGCCTGGGAAAGGTTGGCCAACATCTCCCCGATGGAGGCGTTTTTGCCCCCGACCACTTCCAGGTCCTTCATGCCCAGCGTTTCGAACCAGCGGATATAAGCCATAAGCGCACCTCGTTGCAGTTGATGGTAGTTTGAGTGGGGAGCAGAAAGGAGGGGTCGGTTTTGGTGTAGGTATGCCCCAGACTTCTGTGTAATAGTCGCTACACACATAAACTACACTGTTATGGAGGGGCTTTGCGGAGAAAACCATGGAACGAACGGTTTTTATCGTCTCAGACCACACCGGCCTGACCGCGGAGTCGGTGGCCAGGAGCCTGCTGGCCCAGTTTGAGGCTGTGCAGTTTCGCTATGTAACGCGGCCCTTTACCAACACCGAAGAAGAGGTTTATGGGCTGGTGTACGAAATTAACTCAATTTTTGAGCGGGAAGGGGTCAGGCCCATTGTTTTCTCCACGCTGGCCAATCCAGTGCTAAACGACCAGCTCAAAACAGCCCCTGCCCTGCATTTTGACCTGTTTCGCAGCTATTTGGGGGAACTGGAGCGCGAGCTCGGCCAGCCCCCCACCGGGCGGGTGGGGCGGCTGCACAGCGTGAGCGACAACAACTACTTCACCCGCATTGACGCGGTGGACTTTGCCCTGGCCACCGACGATGGCCTGGGGGAGCGCTACTACCAGATGGCCGATGTGATTCTGGTGGGGGTCAGCCGGGCCGGCAAGACCCCAACCTGCCTCTTTCTGGGTATGCAGTACGGCCTGCGGGCCTCCAACTACCCCCTGGCCGAGGACGATTTTGAACGAGAAACCCTGCCCGAACCCATTCGGGCCTATAAGAACAAAATCTTCGGTCTGACCATTCATCCCCAGCGGCTCAGCCAGATTCGCACCCAGCGCAAGCCGGGCAGTCGCTACGCCTCGGTTGAGCAGTGCGAGTATGAGGTGCGCCGGGCCGAGCAGCTCTTCAGGCGGGTGGGGATTCGCTATTTCGACACCACCAGTGCCTCCATCGAGGAAATAGCCGCCAACATTGTGCAGTCGGCTGGCTTGCAGCGGCGCTTCGCCTGATTGAAGGGAGATTGTGAGCCGGGTCGGAGAATCCCGACTAAACTACTATACATTCTGGGGAACAAAACCTATACTCTTATTGCGAGTGATTCGCAGTAAGAGTCGGAACGCCAAAAAAAGGGGAGAAGCATGGTCAACCAACTGGAAATCCGCAACCTGCACGCCAGAATCGTGGATGGCGAAACCATCCTGAACGGGGTCAACCTGATTGTGCCCAAGGGGCAGATTCACGCCATCATGGGGCCCAACGGGGCCGGCAAAAGCACCCTGGGCAAGATCATCGCTGGGGACCCCAGCTACGAGATTACCAAGGGCGACATCCTGATGGATGGGGAGAGCATCCTCGAGATGGAAGCCGATGAACGCGCGCGCAAAGGCTTGTTTCTGGCCTTCCAGTACCCTGTCGAGGTGCCGGGCGTCTCCAACGCCAACTTCCTGCGCCTGGCTTTGCAGGCCAAGCAGGGCGGCGAAGTCAATATGATGGAGTTTTACGGCAAGCTGCAGAAGGCCTTGAAGACCCTCGAGTGGGACGAGAGTATCTTGACCCGCTACCTCAACGATGGCTTCTCGGGCGGCGAAAAGAAGCGCAACGAGATTATGCACATGATGGTGCTCGAGCCCACCTACGCCATCATGGACGAGACCGACTCGGGCCTGGATATTGACGCTTTGAAGGTAGTGGCCAAGGGCGTGAACGCCATGCGGGGCCCCAACTTCGGCGCGCTTTTGATTACCCACTATCAGCGTCTCCTGAACTACATCGTGCCGGATGCGGTGCACGTGATGATTGATGGGCGCATCGTGACCTCGGGTGGCCCGGAGCTAGCCCTGAGGCTCGAGGAACAGGGCTACGACTGGGTCAAGGAACTGGCCGCAACCGCCAGCTAATGGGGCCCCTGGCCCCTCAAGGGAGCAAACATGTCCGAAAACATCCTGGTTGAAGACATTGGCAATGAATACAAGTACGGCTTTGTGGACGAGGTTCAGCCGGTCTGGAAGGCCGAGAAGGGCCTCTCGAGGCGCGTGGTGGAGGCCATCAGCTACCACAAGGACGAGCCGGCCTGGATGCTTCAGTTCCGCCTGAAGGCCCTGGAAATCTACCAGTCCAAGCCGGTGCCCACCTGGGGGGCCGACCTCTCGGGCCTCAACATGGACGAGATTTACTTCTACGCCAAGCCCACCGAAAAGCGCGACGCCCGGAGCTGGGACGAGGTGCCCGAGGAGATTCGCCGCACCTACGAGAAACTTGGCATCCCCGAGGCTGAGCGCAAGGTGCTGGCCGGGGTGGGCGCGCAGTACGACTCGGAGATGGTCTACCACCAGGTGCGCGAGGAACTCCAGCGCCTGGGGGTAATCTTCGTCTCCATCGAGGAAGGGCTCAAGCACCACGAAGACCTCTTCCGCGAGTACTTCGCCACCGTGATTCCCCCCGAGGACAACAAGTACGCCGCCCTCAACTCGGCGGTCTGGTCGGGTGGGAGCTTTGTGTATGTGCCCAAGGGGGTCAAGGTCGAGCTGCCCTTGCAGGCCTACTTCCGGGTCAACACCGCCGAGCTGGGCCAGTTCGAGCGCACCATCATCGTGGTGGACGAGGGCGCCGAGGTGCACTACATCGAGGGCTGCACGGCCCCCACCTACACCACCGACTCCTTCCACTCCGGGGTGATCGAGATTGTGGTCAATCAGGGGGCCAAGAGCCGCTACACCACCATCCAGAACTGGTCGCACAACATGTACAACCTGGTGACCCAGCGGGCTTTGGTCAAGAAAGACGCCTACCATATGTGGCTGGACGGCAACCTGGGCTCCAAGGTGACCATGAAGTACCCCTCCAGCTACCTGGTCGAGGAGGGGGCCCGCTCGGACATCCTCTCGATTGCCTTTGCCAATACGGGCCAGCACCAGGATGCCGGGGGCAAGCTCATCTTCGCGGCCTCGCATACTGGCGGCTCCATCGTATCCAAGAGCATCTCCAAAGGTGCGGGCCGCAGCAGCTACCGGGGTCTCATTAAGGTGTACGAAGGGGCCAAGCACGTCAAGGTGAACGTGGAGTGCGATGCGCTCCTCATCAACGAGGAGTCCCGCACCGACACCTACCCCTACATGGAAATTGAAGACGACACCGCCACCGTGGGCCACGAGGCCACCGTAAGCCGCCTGAACGACGAGCAGATCTTCTACCTGCAAAGCCGGGGCCTGCCCGAGGACGAAGCGGCGGCGCTGATCGTGCGGGGCTTCATCGAGCCGGTGGCCAAGGAGCTGCCGCTCGAGTACGCCGTCGAGCTGAACCGGCTGATCGAGCTCGAGATGGAAGGGTCGGTGGGCTAACGTGGAACTGACCTCAACCCTCTCCCGCGACCTAATCTTGCAGGTCTCCAGCAAGCTGGGCGAACCCGACTGGCTCCGGGCCAAGCGCCTGCTGGCCTGGGAGACCTTTGCCAGGCTGCCCTATCCCACCCCCCGCACCGAGGAGTGGAAGTACACCGACATCACCGAGGTGCCCTTCGAGGAACTCTCCCTCGAGCTGCCCACCGGCCAGCCCCGGGCCATCCCCCAGGCCGTGCAAGACCGCCTGGCCCAGGCCCAGCTCTCGGGCTACGCGGTCTTTGTGGGCGCCGACTTGGTGCACGTTGAGCTGCCCGAGGCCCTTCGGGAGCAAGGCGTGATCCTCTGTAGCCTGCACGAAGCCATGGCCCGGCACCCCAGGCTGGTCGAGGAAAATTTGTTCAGGGCGGTGAACTGGTCGGATCTGGTCGGCACCCAGCAAAACCGCCCCGAGAACTCCAAAATTCCTGCCCTGAATGCGGCCCTCTTCACCCACGGGGTGTTTTTGTACATCCCCAGGAATGTGGAGTTCAGCAAGCCCATCGGGGTGTTCAAGTACCTGGAGGGCGGCCAGCTTTCAGCCTCGCGCACCCTGATTGTGGGCGATGTGAACAGCCAGGCGGTGTACATCGAGGAGTACATCTCACCGGCCAAGGTGGCCCCTTCGGTGAACACCTCTTCGACCGAGATCATCGTGGGCGACGGGGCCAAGGTGCGCCACGCCCACATCCAGCTTTTGGGCCAGGGCTTCTATCACTTCCACCGCCAGCGGGCGCATCTCCAGCGCGACGCGGCCTTGAACGACCTGGTGGTCAACATGGGGGCCTCCCTGAGCCGGGCCGAGGTGCAGTCGGAGATGCTGGGGCCGGGCTCTTCCTCCGAGATGCTGGGCCTGTACTTCACCACCGGGCTCGAGCACGTGGACCACTACACCTTGCAGCACCACGTGGCCGACCACGCCTACTCGGATGTGCTCTACAAGGGCGCGGCCAAAGACCAGAGCCGCACCGTGTATGCGGGGCTCATCAAAGTGGAGCCGGGCGCCCAGAAGACCGATGCCTACCAGACCAACCGCAACCTGCTCCTCTCCGCCGACGCGCGCAGCGATAGCGTGCCGCAACTCGAGATCGGCGCCAACGATGTGAAGTGCTCCCACGGCTCGTCCACCGCGCCGGTGGCCCCCGAGGAGCTCTTTTACCTGATGAGCCGGGGTCTGCCGCGCCACATGGCCCAGCAGATTCTGGTCAAGGGTCACATGACCGATGTGCTGACCCGCATCCCCATCGAGCCGCTGCGGCAGTACATCGAGAGCATCATCGAGGAGAAGGTCAGGGTGTAGTTCAAAGCGGAGGGCCGAAAGCTGGAAACCTACCTTTTGGCCCTCCGTTTTTGGCTTGCTTATGTGGATTCCGGTTGCAACCCTCGACGAGTTCCGGAATGGCCGCCTGGTGGTCAGGGTGCAGGGCGAAAAAACCCCGGTGCTCCTCTTTTACACCGGCGAGGAAGTCTTTGCCATCGCCGACATCTGCACCCACGACAAGAACCCCCTCTCGGATGGCCCGGTTGAGGGCGAGACCATCCAGTGCACCCGTCATGGGGCCCGCTTCAACCTGCGCACCGGCAAGGCCACCCTGCCCGCCCCGCGTCCGGTCAAGGCCTACAAGACCAAGCTCGAAGCAGGGCAGGTCTGGCTCGAGGTATAACAAAACCCCGGGAAAGCGGCCCCTCGAGGGCCGTTTTTCTGTTTGATGGCCCTGCATTTGGGCCTTATGGTTCGTTGAGAATGCGCTATTTTGCGTATATTACACAGCCTCAAAACCCATACACGCTCACAGAAGCGTGATAGCCCTCAACCCCCTCTCTACCGCGTGGGGAGGGTTGGGGAGGGTTTATGCCAAGGCCCTCAATTCACATGATTGCATGGAGGGCCGGGTCAGCCACCCCGCCTGGCCTTCCCTGCAAGGTCGGGGGAAAACAGAGCGAGTGCAGGCTAAGATTGACTTGATTCGCTCGCCATGCGGGTGGGGTTGTACGGGCTTTTATGCGACAAGGTAACATCAGGGCTGTCATTCCATCGCTTGAACTCTCTGCACACGGGAGGGGTGGTTGGGCAGAAGACAAGGATTTGGGGGCAGGGGGAGACCCACCACCAGCCTCTCTTCTACCCGTGCTTTGCCTTTCCTGCACGCCTGGAGCAGGTGCAAAGTGCAGCTTCCCTTTGGTTTCATTCACAGCCAAGTGATGCATTCCTGTAAGAAGCCTGTTTCCCCTCTGCCTGCTGGGCCCTCCATGGTTTAGACCGATACTTCGGGGGGCGTTAAGTCAAAAAAACGTGTTGGGTAGGGAGTATTCAGGAGGTTGTCGGCCAAATGCCGATCCATTGGCGTAACGAAAAGGGGCCTTTGATTAAGCATTTTTGCGCCACGTAACGGTCATTTACACGCCCTTGGCCCAGAGTTTCTCCTACTGTGGGTCTCAGTTGCTGGGCCCATCTATATAAGGAGAAAATGCCATGATCACCGATAAAACACCTATCCGCCGCGAGGCCATCCTGGTCATGGATTCGCGCAATGCTTTGCGTGCCGTCCGAAACCACAGCGTTAACGGATCCTGGAGCAGGCTGTACAAGGTGGATAAACACTACCTTGACCTGAGCCTCAAGGTCGAGGGCACGGAACCCCTGCTGATAGGCAAGCTGGTCACACCGACCCAGAGCAGCGGCCAGGCCCGCTTGATGACCTGCGATGGGGGGGTGTTGCAGGAAGTGGAGTTGAGCGCTTCGGGGATGTTTCGTCTGCCGGTGCCGGCTACGGGGGTTTACCACCTCGAGATGAGTCTTGGTGAGCAGCACTTTGTGGTGCGCTCGGTGGATGTGTACTGATGCAGGTTCTCGGGGATAGGTAGCGCATTGGGCCTGGAGAGTTTGGCTATGTCCCAGGATCGCCCTCCCCGTCGTTTGCGTCTGGCTCGAGTGCCGCTGGAGGCCAAGGCGGGCCAGGCCCCAGGGCCGCAGGCAGTCTCGACCCAACTGATAGACCGTTTGCTTGCCGGAGGCGCTGCCCAGGCCTTCGAGCTGGGATTGGAGGAATTGCTGCGCGAACTGCCCGGGGTTGAACAGGCTTTTTTATGGGTACGGGACGCTCAGAACCGCTTTAGCATGCAGGCTTTTCGAGGGGTGCCCCAAGCCGCCCTCGAGGGCCTGGAGGCGGTCACGGAATCCTCCCTCAAGATGGCCTATCGGGGTTCATCCGAAGACTGGCTGGGTGGGCGGGCCCACCTCGACAGCGAGGAGCATGTGCTGCAACGGGTGCTGAGCACACGCGCCACCAGACAGGAACTCTCGAGCCCGGAGCCAGCCCACAACCTGACCCTGCCGCTGGTGGCCAATCGGCAGGTGTGGGCCGTTCTGCACCTGTACGGGCCTGCCCGAAGCCTGGGCCCGGCGGAGGTGGACTGGGTTGCCCAGTTTATGGCCGGTGTGGCGCCCATCCTGCGCGAAGTGTACCTGCGCGAGGCAGCCGAGCGCCGGTCGTTGTGGCTGTCGGCCATTAACGCCTTGTTGCGGGTTCCGCACGAGCAGCCCCTCGAGCTAGCGTTACAGGATGCCCTCGAGGAAGCCACCCGCCTCTCGGGGGCCGAAGGCGCCCGCCTGATCGCCTTCGAAGGGCACGCCATTCGCACCATTGCCCAGGCGGGCTGGGGCTCGGGGCTGCCTGTAGAAGCAGCGATTACCCGCCAGCTAGGGGAGCGCCTGCGCGGTGGACAACAGGTGGGCATTCCCCGCTACGACCTGTATCCCGCCCATCGCCCGGAGTTGCTGGAGGCGGGGCTACGGAGCCTGTTCATCCTGCCCATCCTGCGGCAGAGCAGCGAGACCAGTGCCTTGCTGCTCTTCAGTACCCAGCAACACTGGCTGCCCGATGCCCAGACCCAGGAACTTCTCGGCGATATGGTGGCGGCTATTGGGGTGGTGCGGGTCGAGTGGACTTTGCGGCGGGAGCTGGCCTGGGCCGCCTTCACCGATCCCTTGACCGGGCTGGGCAATCGGCGGGCCTTCGAGCGCGACTTGGAAAAGCTGGCCAGCCGTGACAATGGCCGCGTGGTGGTGCTGGTGCTGCTCGACCTGGATGAATTCAAGGCCATCAACGATACCTATGGCCACGTCCATGCCGATCACGTCCTGGTGCGGCTGGGCGGGGTGCTGCGCTCGAGGGCTCGAGCGGGCGACCGGGCGTACCGCCTGGGGGGCGATGAATTCGCCCTAATCATCGAAGGCCCCAGCACCCTCAACCCGGCCCGCACGGCGGAGCGCTACCGGGCCTTGTTGGAGGATATTCGTGTATCAGACAGCACCTTCTTGAGGGTTAGCCTGGGCTATGCGGTCTATCCGACCGAGGTGCCGGATATCCAAAGCCTGTGGCGCTTGGCCGACGATCAGATGTACAAGGACAAAGCCCAGCGCAAGAATCGCACCCCGCTGTTGACCCAGGGTCTGGAGAAGTCAGAGTTCATGCTTGAGCTTGAGACCCCTCTGTTCCGGCTGGCCCGTCGTCTGGCCGAGGCGTTGCAATTGAGGCCGGACGAGCAACGGGTTTTGCAAGCGAGTTGCTACCTGCTTCAAACCGCGCTTGGCGAAATTGGAACCACCCCCGATGTGCAGATGCCTGAGATGTTGCTGCGGGAAGCAGCCCGGATGCTGATACTGGCACAGGGTCATTGGGACGGGAGGGATCAACCCCTGGCCCTGTCGGGCGAGCCCATTCCCAGGGTTGCACGTATACTGCAGGTGGCCCGGCATTTTGTTGAAGCCCTGCAACCGGTGAAAGAGCGGGCTGCCCTGAGCGTCGAGGAAGCGCTGGATTATGTTGCAAGAGAAGCTCCGAGCCGGTTCGACCCCGAGGTGGTCGAAGCTCTGCGCTCCATTCAGTCTTATCTAGGTGAAGATTTGGCCGCTTAGACATGGGCGATTTGCCACCTCGATTTTGTTTTTTTACATTTTTTCGCTAGCATTTAGGCGTTAATGCTATGAACACCGCTGACCTGGCCCTATACCTGCTGGACGAGCCCGACCCGCTCAAGCGGCTGGCGCGTTTAGAGCAGGCTGCGCCAGCGATAGATTTGATTGAAGTTCTCAAAGCTGAAGTAGACAACCAAAAGGATGTGGATACTGCCCGGGCCCTGCTGGCTGGGGAGCGCGCGGTCGAGGCCGCAGCCCACGTTCAGGACGCCAGGGCCCGTCCGCTGGCCCTGTGGGCCTACGCGGTGGGCCTGACCGTGCGCGGCAATTTCGCCGAGGCCATCCCGATGTATGAAGAGGCCCGCAGGGGGCTGCTGGGGCTCGGATACAAAGAAGATGCAACCCGGGCGGGAATGCGCCAGATTCAGGCGCTGGCCGTTATGGGCGACATGAACGGTGCGCTGGCCCTGGCCGAAGAAACCCGTGAGGCTTTTGTCCGGCTGGGCCTGTTCCGCGATGCTGCGCTGGTGAGCATCAATATCGGCATCATTCACTACCGCGCAGGCCGGATGCTCGAGGCCGAAGGGGCCATCAAATATGCCCTGGAACAACTCTCCAGGGTAGGGGATGTGGTCGGTCAGGGCAAGGCCCACGGCAACCTGGCCCTCATCTACGAGGCCCAGGATCGCTACCGCGAGGCCGTGGCCCATTACCAGACCGCCCTGGAGATTTTTCGCACCCACAACCTGACCGAAGACTTTATCGGCAACAGCGTGAATCTGGCCCTGCTCTACCGCAAGGAAGGCCGCCTGAACCAGGCCCTCGACCTTCTGAGCCGGGTACGGGCCATGTACGGCAGGCTCGATGGGAACCCCAACGCTGCGTTTGCGCAGCTCGAGGAGGCCCGCATCCACCTCGATCTCAACCTGCTGACCGAGGCCCGCAAGCTCTCCCAGGAGCTGGTGGAGGTTTTTGCGGCGCGGGGGATGCAGATGGAGCAGGCCGAGGCCCTGACCACTTTGGGCAGCGCCCAGGCCAAACAGGGCAAGCTCGAGGAGGCCCGCCACACCCTGGAGCGTGCGCGGGAGGGCTGGCTCTCGCTGCAAAACGTCATCCAGGCGGCTTTGGTGGATGTTTCGGTGGCCTCCTTGTTTCTGGAGTCGGGGCGCCAGGGCCAGATTGCTGCCCTCGAGCAGGCGGTGCTGGTTGCGGGGCGGGCCATCGAGGCCCTGGGCGAGGTGCCCTCGGCCAAGGCCCTGGGGCTGAGCGTGATGGCCGAAGCCCTGCTGGACCTGGGCAACCGTCCCGAGGCCAAGCGCTATCTGGAAGAGGCGGCTTCGCTGGCGGTGGGGTTGGGCATTCCGGACCTCACCATTCGCATCGAGCGCTTGCGCGGCCAGATAGCCCTGCTCGAGAACCGTACCCAGGCCGCCGAACTGCACTTCAAACGGGCCATCGAGCGCCTCGAAGGGGTGCGGGCCAGCCTCAGCGTGGATGAGTTCAAGTCGGCTTACCTGGGCGACAAGCTGGGCGTCTATGGCGACCTGGTCGATCTGTTGCTGGACACCCAGCGCGCCCGGGAAGCTTTTGAATACGCCGAACGCGCCAAATCAAGGGCCCTGGTGGATCTGCTGGCCCGGGGGGGCGAAAGCCCGCGCAGGTCGGACGACCCCGAGGTCGAGCGCTTGCAACAGGAGCTTGCCCAGGCCCGCCAGGAGCTCAACCAGCACTTTCTGGCCATGGAAGCCGAATCGGCAGCAGGTACCCGCGGCAGCAACTGGGAAAAAATGGTGGCCCTCGAGGAACGGGTCACGCTGCTTATCCGCGAGCTCGAGCGCCTGCAACCCGAAATCGTCATGATCGAACAGGTGCAGGAGCCCCGCCTGCATGAGCTGCTGCAAATCCTCGAGCCTGGCACCATCCTGCTCGAGTACTTCCACACCCCCCAGGGTCTGATGGCTTTTGTGGTGAAGGGGGAAGAGGTCGAGGTGGTCCGAGGACTCGGCAGCCTCGAGCAGGTTCAGCAGCACGTCGAACAGCTCGAGTTCTTCCTCAGCCGGGTCGCTCAGGGCGGCATGATGCTGAAAATTTATGGCGAGGAGGCCCTGAAGCGCTCGGTCAACGACCAGCTCCAGGCCCTCTACCGGGTGCTCATAGAACCTCTGCCGCTTGAACTCTCGGGCCAGTCCCTCATCATTGTCCCGCACGGGGTGCTTCATGCGGTGCCCTTCGCGGCCCTGTATGATGGCCAGCAGTACCTGCTCGACCGTGCCGAGATCTCCCTCTCGCCCAGTGCCGCCGTGTATGCCTTGTGCCGCAAACGCGTTCGGCACCACCCAGGCTCGCTGGTCGCTTTTGGGGTGCCGCTCGAGAACATTCCCCAGGCCATCCAGGAAGTGGAGCAAATCAGCCAGATTGCCCAGACGCCGCATAAGTTTGTGGGTGAGGCGGCCACCCTGCAAAACTTCTTCGCTATAGCCCCCCAGGCCGAGGTCTTGCACATTGCCACCCACGGGGCCTTCAGGCCCGACAACCCTATGTTTTCCGGGCTGCGCATGGCGGACGGCTGGCTGGCGGCCCGCGACCTCTACAACCTGCGCCTGGGGGCTGAGCTGGTCGTACTCTCGGCTTGCGAGACCGGCCTGGCCAAGCATGCCAGCGGTGACGAATTGATGGGCCTGGCACGGGGCTTCCTGTATGCGGGGACGCCGTGTTTAGTAGGCAGCCTGTGGCCGGTTCGCGACGATGCAACCGCCAAATTTATGACCACCCTCTACACCAACCTGCGGGCCGGAATGTCGGTTGCTGCGGCTCTGCGCGAGGCCCAGCTGGCATTGCGCCAGGAGTTCCCCAACCCCTATTTCTGGTCTGCTTTTACCGTGACGGGCGACTCACACCGCACCGTGCAGATATAGAGCGCTCTTCGCATATTACGAGCCATGCGAGTTCGAGAAAGCCTGTTTCTGAACAGAACAGTGGCCGCCGGTAAACTCGAGAACATGCGTCTCGGCCCGTACGCATTGTCGCTTTCGTGGGCGGCCACGTCTGTGATGCGCGCGATAAGTACACAGTCGTAAAGATACCCATACACGCTCACAGAAGCCTGATAGCCCTCAACCCCCTCCCTACCGCGTAGGGAGGGTTGGGGAGGGTTTATGCCAAGGCCCTCAATTCACATGAATACATGGGGGGGCAGGTCAGCCACCCCACCTGGCCTTCCCTACAAGGTCGGGGGAGAACAGAGCGAGTATTGACTTGATTTGCTCGCCATGCGGGGGGTTTGAACGGGCATTTTTTTGCGACACCATACTAAGGCATGGCCCACTGAACCACGATACTCTTCTGCTGATTGCAGTTGTTGTTGGTACAGGCTTTACCGTAGATGTAGAAAAAAGGCTTTTTCTCCTGCGGGTCAATGCCGCCATCCGTGATGGTAAACTGGGCCGTTTGAACGTTGCTGCTGCCGCGCACCACATCCTGTTCCCTGGGTGAACCCAGAACCCGGAGGGTGTTGGGCTGGAACTCCAGTCGAACCCGCGTAATTTCGCTCGAGTTGAACTTCACCTGCACCGTCAGCGTAGCGCTGCCGCCCCGGTTGAGCGTGAAGGGGTCGTTGCTCAGTTCAAAGGTATTGGTTGGCGGTGGGGTGGGGGGTGGAGACGAGCCGGGTGGCCGCAGGACGCCCTGACCACCACAGGCTGCCAGGAGCAGAGGAAGCAGCAACATGGCCCAATAGCCAAAGCCCATACCGAGTAGTTTAGGGAGCCAGGCTTCTGGAAAATCTTAGGGCAGGCTAATCAAACCTTTATGTAACTTTTGGGCTCCGATGGTTGCGCCGCTTTCAGGGGAAATCTCAAATACAATGTGAAAATATGAGTAAACAAATCGCGGTATTGCTGCTGCTGGGCTGGGGCCTGGTGGCCTGTGCCCAAAGCTCCAAGCCGTTTGCCGGGGCCAGCCTGGTGTTTCAGTGGGTGGAGGGCACCCCCCTCACCAGCCTGATGCTCCAGGCGGGCAGCTACAACTTTGGCGGAGGCTATGGGGCCAGGGCCAATGTGGGGATTGGGGTGAGCCCCAACTTTTTGGAACTCGGGGCCGACTTTTTGCTGCCGTTTGGGGCGGGTCGGCTGCTGCCCTACGGGGGATTTGGGGGTAACTGGGTGGGCCTGGGCGCCCTGAACTTTTTTGGCATTCGGGGTCTGGCCGGCATCAACTACAGCACCGCCAGCGACGCGGGTTTGTTTGCCGAAGCGGTTCCGACCCTCTATCTGGCCAGCGATGCCACCGGCATTTACGGAACGGCGTTCGGAATCCAGATTCGCTTCGGGGTCAACTACCTTTTTTGAGACGGCCCTGGATTTCTGTTGCGGGAGCTACACCAGGGTAGGAAAAAAGGGTCGTAGGCTGTAGCGAAATGGACACCCGTCAGGCGCTTTTGCAAAAGGCCCGCAAAGCGTTTGCAGAGCGCGGGTATGCTGCAACCAGCCTGGAAGACCTGGCCCGAACCCTGGGTTTGAGCAAAGCGGCGGTGTACCACCACTTCGCCTCCAAGCGGGCTTTGCTGGAGGCTTTGCTTGAGGAGGGTTTCCAGGAAACCCAACGGGCGCTTTCGCGACCCGGTACCCTGCGCGAACGCCTGATGGCCATGGCCCTGGCCTACCGGGGGCAGGTAGAACCGCTGACCGCCCTCATGACCGCCCACTCCAGCCGCCGGGGCGGCGATCAGGAGGCGGTACAGCTGGCTCGAGAAGCGATGCGGCGGGGCATTGAGCAACTCGCCAGGGTTCTGGACGAAGCGGCGCCCGGACACGGGAGGGCGCTGGCGGTGGTGTTTGCCTCCATTGTGCATGGGGCCTACATGACCGCCCAGCACATGCCCGGCTTCTCGGCGGAAGGGCTTGTGCAGGAGGGGGTCGAGCTGTTTGTGCGGGGGTTGCCAGGGTAAGGCTATTGGGGCGCCTGTGGTTCGGGCTGCCGGATGGGCCGACCTCCAGACATTGGCTCCCGACCTGCTTTTCCCTCGCGGAGCGTGTGGTCATACCGGTAGCGATGCTGGAGAGAGCGGGGGTGGGCCGGGTGAGGGGACTTGACCTGGATTTGGCGGCCTGCGAACCGCGCCTGGGCCTTTGCCCGCGGGTCGCGCGCTTCACAGGCGAGGCTGCCCATCCAGGCCCACTGCTCTGTTCAGGACAAAGTTTTCGCGGACTCGAGTGGCTCACAATATGCGAAGAGCGCTCCAGGCTCCTTTCCAGCCGGAGTCTGCCAGAATAGGCCCATGGCCCTGGTGCTGCTAATCGAAGACGATAGAGGGGTGCGTGAGGCGTTGCGTCTGGGGTTGGAACTCGAGGGCTACCGGGTTCTCGAAGCGGCCAGTGGTTCGGAGGGGTTGCGCCGGCTGGCCGAGGGCCCGGATCTGGTGGTGCTGGACGTGCTGCTGCCGGGGGGCGATGGATTCGGGGTGCTGCGCGAAATTCGCAGGGTCAGTGCGGTGCCGGTGCTGATGCTGACCGCCTTGGATGAGGTGGAGTGGCGGGTCAAGGGCTTGCGTGAAGGGGCCGACGATTACCTGGTCAAGCCTTACGCCCTGGCCGAGCTGGTGGCCCGCCTCGAGGCCCTGTTGCGCCGCAGCAAGCGCGACGAGGAGGTGCTCTCCTACGCCGATGTACGCGTTTTCCCGCGCAGGATGGAGGCCCGCCGGGGGGAGCGGCCACTGGAGCTCTCACCCAAGGCCCTCCAGCTTTTGCAGTGTTTTCTGGAGCACCCCGAGCACCTTTTGCCCAAGGAAACCCTGATGCAGCGGGTCTGGGGCGATGAGGTCGAGCCCAACACCCTCGAGGTGCACCTTTCGGCGTTGCGGCGGGCGCTGGGCGAGCCTCCGCTGCTGCACACGCTGCGGGGGCACGGCTATATCCTGAAGAAATGATGCAGGCTTCCGGGCCGACTGCTGGCCCCGATCCCCGGCACCCCAACTTTTTCCCATGACCCTGCGCCTACGCCTCCTTTTGTGGCTTCTGTTGGCCCTGGGGTTGCTCCTGGTGCCCCTGGGGGGTCTGACCGTGCAGCAGGCCCAGCGCACCGTGCAGGAGACCCTCGAGCGGGCGGCCCTCTCCAGGCTTGGTTTTCTGTTGAGCCAGGGGCGGGTGCGCATTCAGGATCTGGCCCAGGTGGTGCAGGAGTTCGGCGGGGTGGGGTTTATCCTGAGCGCCCAGGGCCGCATCGCCTATACCGACCTGGGCGATTATGCGCTGCCCGAGGGCCTCGAGCAGGCGCTGGCTCGGGGCCAGAGCTTCCGCCAGATTCAAAACAACTGGCTGTGGGTGGCCCTGCCCGGCGAGGAGGGGGGATTGGGCCTGGGCACGCCGCTGGAGGAAGTGGCCGCCCTACCCCAGCGCTTGCTCCGGGCCTATCTGGGGATTGGCGGGGTGCTGGCCCTGCTGGCGTTTGCGGTAGGGGCCTGGGGCCTTTCCCGCTCGCTGCGCCCGCTGGACACGGTTTCGCGCGAGCTGGCCCGGCGCAGTGCGGAAAACCTCGAGCCGCTCCCAGCCCCCCGGCTGCCCGAGGCCCGCCCGGCGGTCCAGGCCATGAACGCCCTGATGGCCGAACTCAAGACCGCCCTGCACCGGCTCAGGGTGCAGGAGCAGGCGGCCCGGCGCTTCGCCTATGGGGCTTCGCACGAGTTGCGCAACCCCCTGACGGCCCTCAAGGGGTATCTGGAGGTGTTGCAGCGCCGGCCCGAGGAACCCAGGGCCGCCGAAGGCGCCCTGCGCGAGGCAGGTCGCATGGAGTCGCTGCTGGAGGGTTTGCTGACCCTGGCCCGGTTGGAAGGGCAGGGTCGGGTTCCAGCGCAGCCCCTGGACTTGAGGGGTTTCCTCGAGCCATCCGGCGTGCAGGTTGAGGGAAGCGGGTGGGTGGAGGCCGAACCCAGGCTGCTCTCGATTGTGCTTGAAAACCTTCTCCAGAATGCCCAGAAGCACGCCGGCGGCCTGGAAAAGTGGGTGCTCGAGCCGGCCCAGGATGGCCTCTGGCTGTGGGCCTGTGACCGGGGCCCCGGCTTTGCACCCGAGGTGCTGCCCCGGGCCTTCGAGGCCTTTGTCAAGCACGACCCGAGCGATGGGGTGGGGCTGGGCCTGGCCCTGGTGGCGGCGGTGGCGCGGGTACTGGGGGGAACGGTGCGGGCCGAAAATCGCCCGGATGGAGGGGCCCGGGTCGGGGTCTGGTTGCCGGGGGCCAGGCCACCCTGACCGACTTCCACCTTCAACTGCGGAGCCCCCGGCCCGCAATGCCAAACCCCCACTGGCTGAAGCAGGAGGGTGTGCGCTGGTTTTCCCAAGCCCCTGGCTGATTCGGCCCTGGGAGATTGGGAATAAACCCCCGGCGTTCATCCTTTGGGGTTCCCAGGCCCGCCCCGCCTTGAGCTTTGGGCCTTCAGCCCTTAGCCTGAGGCCGGGATGCAGACCGATACCACCGCGCGGCTTCTAATTACCTGCCCCGACCGGCCCGGCATTGTGGCCGCGGTCTCGAATTTCCTCTTCAACCACGGGGCCAACATCACCGCCCTCGACCAGCACTCCACCGACCCCGAAGGGGGGCTTTTCTTCATGCGGCTGGAGTTTCAGACCCCGCACCTCGATGTCTCGAGGGAAATCCTGGAAAAAGCCTTCGCCGAGCGGGTGGCGGCCCGCTTCGAGATGGACTGGCGCATCGCCTACGCCGCCGACTTAAAAAAGGTGGCCATCCTGGTTTCCAAATACGACCACGCCCTGCTCGAGCTTTTGTGGCGGCACAGCAACCGGGAACTGCCCTGCCGGCTCACCCAGGTCATCTCCAACCACGACGACCTGCGCCCGGAGGTCGAGCGCTTCGGCCTTCCCTACCATTTTGTGCCGGTAGACAAAGACCGCAAAGAGGAAGCCGAGGCGAAGATGCTGGAGCTGCTCGAGGGCTCCGACCTGGTGGTGCTGGCCCGCTACATGCAGATTCTGACCGCCGGTTTTGTGGCCCGCTACCCCAACAAAATCATCAACATCCACCACTCGTTCTTGCCCGCTTTTGTGGGGGCCAATCCGTACAAACAGGCTTACACGCGGGGCGTGAAGATTATCGGGGCCACCGCCCACTACGTGACCGAGGAACTCGACCAGGGGCCCATCATTGAGCAGGATGTGGCTCGAGTCTCGCACCGTCACGACGTGGCCGAGCTAGTACGGCTGGGGCGGGATTTGGAGCGTACCGTGCTGGCTCGGGCGGTGCTGTGGCACTTAGAAGACCGCATCATCGTGTACGGCAACAAAACCGTGGTGTTTTCATAATTGCACTTCACACCGTCTTCACCGTGCTTAGCTACACTGGGGGAAGGAGGTTTTTGAGATGTCTATGAGAACTGCTTCGATTGCCCTGGGACTTCTGCTGGCCATAGGCGGAGGGGTGGCCTGGTTCAACCTGAGCAAGAGCCAGAGCCCACTCCCGGCCTCGAGCGAGCCGCAGGCGCAGGCCCAGGTGCCATCGCTTGACCAGAACCGAGCCTTGCTGGAGAACGAACGCAACACCGTGGAGGTGGTGCAGCGCAGCGGGGATGGGGTGGTGTTTGTGGCGGTGCGCAGTGCCCCCCAGGCCGGGCGCGACTTTGGCTTTTTCTCGCCGTTTTTGCAGCCCCAGCCGCAGGAGGGCTCGGGTTCGGGCTTCGTGCTCGACCAGGAGGGTCTGATCCTGACCAACTACCACGTCATCGAGGGGGCCGACCAGATCACGGTACGCTTTCACAACGACCCCAAAAGCTACCCTGCCCGGGTCGTAGGCCGCGCCGAGCCGCTGGACCTGGCCCTGATCCGGGTGCAGGCCCCGCGCGATCGGCTCAAGCCCATGCGCCTGGCCGACTCCGATCAGGTGCGGGTGGGGCAGAAGGCCATTGCCATGGGGAACCCCTTTGGGCTCGAGTTCACCGTGACCGAGGGCATTGTCTCGGCCATCCGGCGCAACCCCAACGACGGCAGCGGGAGCGGCAAGGGCGCGTTCGTGCCCACCGTGATCCAGACCGACGCGGCCATCAACCCCGGCAACTCGGGCGGGCCGCTGCTCAACTCCCGCGGCGAGGTCATTGGCATCAACACCTTTATCTACAGCACCACCGGGGCTTTTGGCAGCGCGCAGTCGGCGGGCATCGGCTTTGCCATTCCCATCAACCTGGCCAAGCAGTACCTGGCCGACCTCAAGGCCGGCAAGGATATCACCGCCGAGGAAATTCTGCGCTCCCGACCCCGGCTGGGCGTGACCCTCTCGGCCCTCTCGATGGGCGAGTACCCCGAGAACGTGCGCCGCCAGAACCGGCTGCCGGATACCGGCCTGATGATTCAGCAGGTTGAGCGGGGCGGCCCCGCCGAGCGGGCGGGCTTGCGGCCCGCGACCCGCACGGTGCAGCTTCAGCTTCGCACCGGGCAGGTGATCGAGCTGGGGGTCAATGGCGATATCCTGCTCGAGGCCGACGGCAACCCCATCACCAACATCAACGACCTGCGGGCGGTGCTGCTCTCTAAAAAGCAGGGCGAGGCCGTGAACTTGAAGGTCTGGCGGGATGGCCAGACCCGCGAGGTGCGGGTGGTGCCGCAGGTGATTCGCTAGCCCTTGGCTAGGGGCTCCACCGCCAGATAATCGCGCCGAAAAGGCGGCCAAACCCCGGATTTGACCCATGCCCCACGGGCCTCGCGCCGTGGGGCGTGCGCCCCACATTGGCTTTCGTCCAGGTTGCCTATACTAAGGCCCATGAGGCGCTTCCTGGCGGTTGTGGTGCTGGTCTGTGCGGGGGCCCTGGCCCAGTTCGACCCCACCCGGCAGTGGTTTACCCTGCAAACCGAGCACTTCGACCTGCACTACCATACAGGCCTCGAGCGCGTGGCCAGCGAGGCCGCCATCCACGCCGAAAACGCCTACCGGCTGCTCAAAACCGAGTTCGAGGAGCCGCCGGGCCGCATCAGCATTGTGCTTTCGGATGTGGGCGACGTGCTCAACGGCTTCGCCAACCCCGCCAACAACGTGGTGGGCATTTTTACCGGGCAATTCCGCAGCTCGGATTTTTTCAACCCCCGGCTTTCGTCCTGGTGGGAGACGGTCATCTTCCACGAGCTGGCGCACATGTTCGACCTCTCGCAGGTGCGGGGCCCCCTCAAAGACCGCACCCGCATCTTCGGGCAACTGCCCGCCCAAAGCGCCATCAAGCCCTTTCCCTTTGTGGAAGGCACGGTGCTCTACTTCAAGCACAAGAAGCTGGGCGAGTCGCGCCTGAACGACGCCACAACCCGCATGGCCCTGCGCCAGATGGTGCTTTCGGGCCGGTTTCCCAGCCTGGACGAGATTCGCCAGTCTTACAGCAGGTCAAGCTGGCCCTACCTGGGCTTTCTGGTCTACAACTACAGCGCCTGGCTGGTGCAGTACCTGGAGGTGCGCTTCGGCGAGGATGCCTACCGCCGCTTCACCGAGGCCAACGCGGGCATGCTGGCCACCAAAGACTTCAACGAGCCCTTCCTGAAAGCCTTTGGGGTCTCGCTCGACCAGATTTACAGTGACTTCGTGCGCTGGCTGCCCGGCCAGTTCCAGGACGAAATCGCCCGCATCCGGGCCGCAGGCCTGACCCCGGTGCAAAAGCTCAGCCACCTGGGCTTCTTCAGCGAGGGCGCCACCGACTCCGCCAATGGTCTGGTGTATTCGCACGCCTCGCCCCTGCGGAGTGGGCTGCGCCTGATTGTGAACGAACGCGAGCGCGAGCTGCTGAGCGGCCCGGCCCAGTCCCCGCAGTGGTCGCCCGATGGGCGTTACCTGCTCTTTACAGCCAGCCGCGCTGCCGGCCCCTATTTTGTGGGCAGCGACCTGTACCAGTACGACCGTCTGGAAGACCGGGTCAAGCAGCTGACCAAAGGGGAGCGGGTCTACTACGCCCGCTATGCTCCCGATGGCAAAAGCATCTTCATAGCCAAGAACACCCCGGACGGCTCCACCGAGCTAGCCCGCTATTTCATCGAGCTGGAGCGCACCCAGCCGCTGCGGCGTTTTCCCTTCCAGGACGGGGTGATTCACTCTTTTGCGGTCGCGCCCGATGGGGCGTCGCTCATCCTGTCGCTCTTGCGGCGGGGGGGCTTTCAAGACCTCTACCGCTACGTGCTGCAAACCGGGGCCCTCGAGGCCCTGACCCAGGACCAAAACGTGGACAGCGACCCGGTCTTCAGCCCCGACGGCCAGTACGTGATCTACAGCAGCGATGTAAACCGGGTTTACAACCTGTACGCCTACCGCCTGGCGGACGGCGCGGTTTTCCAGGTGACCAACCTGCTCACCGGGGCCTACCAGCCCACCCTTTCGCACAGCCAGCAGCAGCTTATCTTTAGCGGCTACG
The DNA here is from genome assembly GCF_025056915.1 of Meiothermus sp. Lineage (GTDB taxonomy): Bacteria > Deinococcota > Deinococci > Deinococcales > Thermaceae > Meiothermus. The sequence goes on from NZ_JANWVH010000017.1 coordinate 22,386, forward strand.
ACGAAACCGGCTACAACCTCTACCAGACGCCCTACAACCCCAGCGCCTGGAGGCGGGTGGAGCTGAAGCGGGAGCCTCTGCCCCCCTTCGAGCCTGCCGGGCCCGCCCAGGGCCAGCGCTACGACCCCTTGCGTTACCTGCGCCCCCTGTACTGGCTGCCCCTGGCCGGGGTGGGGGTGGATGGCTTTGGTCTGAACGCTTTTTTGGGGGTTTCCTTTGGGGCTTCCGACCCGGTGGGCATCCACGCCTACTCGGTGGGGGCCGGGTTCGACAGCAACCTTCGGGGGATTTTCTACGACGCAGCCTACCAGTTTGCGGGCTTGGGTTTTCCCATCACCCTGCAAGCTGTGGGCTCGGGGCGCGATAATGCCCAGGGCATCGGCACGTCGTTCTGGTCGCCGCAGGGCAGCCTGGGCTTGCAGTACGTGCGAACAGATGTGCTCGAGCCCGCCCTCGACCCCAATCAGAACACCGTCACCCACGCTTTCTCGGTGCGCTTGAGTGGGGCCAGCAGCAGCGCCAGCGACCTGTTTCGCGCGCGCAGCAGTCTGAGCGCGGTGGGGACGGCCTTTGTGCGGGAGGGCAGCCCGGACTGGCGCTACAGTGTGCGCGGGGCTCTGGGGTTCCAGTTCCGCCTGCCGCTGGAAGCCACCCACCTGATTGGATTGCGGGTAGGGGGCGGTTGGACCAGCTCGCCCCTGGGCTTCGACGCCTTCGACCTGGGCTTCGTGCCGCTGGTGGTGGGGAGTGCGCCGGTGCTGGCGGTGCGGGGCTATGGGCCGGGCCAGCTGCGCGGGCAGCAGGCTCTGGTGGGGTCGCTGGAGTACCGCCTGCCGCCCTGGAGCATCGAGCGGGGGCTGGGCAACTGGCCGCTCTTTTTTGACGACCTGAGCCTCTCGGTCTTTGTGGACGCGGGGGTGGCTGGCTCGCCTGTGAACTGGAACCGAGTGCGTTTTGCGCTGGGCGCGGAGCTGCGGCTGGGCCTGACCCTGTTTTACCTGGCGCCGGGCTCGAGCGTGGCATTGGGAGGGGCCCAGGGGATAGGGGAGTCGGGGCCCCGGTTTTACCTGAACCTGATTTTGCCGGGGTTGTAGAGCGCTCTTCACAAAATAGAGCCATCCGGCAGCAAGAGTCCTTTGTCCTGGACAGAACCATGGCCGTCTGGACGGGCGGCCACGTCTGTGTAGGGCGCGATAGCTCCGTCGGTCAAACAAGACTTCTTCAAACGCCCTGACTTTCGATGCGGGCAATTCAGACGTGCCCTGGAGTCGCTGTGTTCTCCGTGAAGTTTACCGAACGGCTGCCCGGCGATGGTGGTGCGGGTTTTGGCGTCAGGTAAAGGTCAAACGGGTTCTGAAACTGCACTGATGCACTCGCGAAATGCTCTACAAGGCGAGGCATCACTGTGTCGGTAGAGCGACGAGAAACCCCTTGGATCAGAGCCAAACCCCAGACCCGCTTCAGAGGAGGGGAGGGCCTCGAGGCCACCCTGCTGGTGGTTCCGGGGGTGGCCCTGATGCTCCTCTTTATCGTCTGGCCCACCCTGAACGCTTTCTGGCTTTCTTTTCACCGCGAGAACCTGCTGGGTACGAGCCGGGAGTGGGTGGGTCTGGCCAACTACGCCGAGATGTTCCGCGACCCCGCCTTCTGGCGCTCGGTGGGGGCCACCTTTGTGTTTGCCGCCATCGTGGCGCCGGTGCAACTCGTCTTGGGGCTGGTGGCCGCGCTGATGGTGGCCCGGCCCTTTCCGGGGGTAAACCTCTTCCGTACCCTCTTCTTCCTCACCACCGCGGTGCCTACGGCGGTGGCGGCGGTGGCCTGGGGCTGGTTCCTGCACCCGGTAGGGGGCACCCTGAACCGTGCGCTCGAGGCCATTGGCCTCTCCCGCCAGCCCTGGCTCACCAGCCCCGAGCTGGCCCTGCCCGCCCTGGCCGTGGTGACCGCCTGGGCCGGGGTGGGCTTCACGGCCATCCTGCTCACCGCAGGCTTGCAGCAGATTCCCGAGGAACTCTACGAGGCCGCCCGCATTGACGGGGCGGGGAGCTGGACGCAGTTCTGGCGCATTACCCTGCCGCTGTTGTCGCCCACTTTGTTCCTGGTAGCCCTTCTGATTCTGCTCTCGAGCCTCACCGCCTTCGGCCAGATTCACCTGCTGACCCGCGGAGGGCCCATGGAGAGCACCACGGTCTGGATCTACCGGGTCTACCAGGATGCCTTCTTCAACTTTCGCTTCTATTACGCCTCGGCCCAGGCGGTGGCTTTGTTCCTGGTGCTTCTGCTGCTGGCGGCCTTGCAGTTCCGCTTCTTCGGACGGAGGGTGCATTATGGTTAGCCTGCCCCGCTGGCTGGCGCGGCCCCTCTTTTACCTGGGGCTTGCGGTGTACGCCTTCCTGCTGGTCTTGCCCCTGCTGAACCTGTTTGCGGCCAGCTTCAAGAGCGACGGCGAACTGTTTGCACCTGGGTTCTGGCCGGCGAACCCCACCCTGGAGCCCTACCAGGAGGCCCTGCAAAAATACCCGCTGGCCCGCTACCTGCTGAACAGCCTGGTGGTGGCCCTGGGCACCACGCTGGGCGTGCTGCTTCTCTCGGCCACCCTGGGCTACGCCCTGGCCCGCATCCCCTTCACCGGGCAGGGCCTCCTGTTCGGCTTTGTGGTGGCCATGCTGCTCATTCCCGGCGAGGTGACCTTCCTGCCGCTTTACCTGCTGGTGCAGCAGCTCGGCTGGCTGAATAGCTACACCGCCCTGATTGTGCCCTTCATGGCCTCGCCGCTGGGCATTTTTCTGTTGCGCCAGTTCATCAAGAGCCTGCCCCAGGATCTCTTCGACGCAGCCCGGATTGACGGGGCAGGGCACTTGCGGATGCTCTGGCACGTGGCCCTTCCGCTCGCAGCCCCGGCCCTGGGGGCCCTGGCCGCCCTCACCTTTTTGGGCTCGTGGAACATGTACCTCTGGCCCCTGGTCACCATCAACCGCAGCGAGATGATGACCGCCCAGATTGCGGTGGCCCAGGTGCAAAACGTAGAGGTGACGAGCTGGAACGTGGTGGCGGCGACGGCCATCCTGGTTTTGTTCCCAACCCTGGTTGCCTTTCTGCTCGCCCAGCGCTTCTTCGTCCGGGGGATTGCCCTGGGTGGGCTAAAGGGATAGAGGAGGCAATGATGAAAAGAGTAATCCTGCTGTTGGCGCTGGCCCTGGGAAGCCTTTCCCTGGCCCAGCAACGGGTAACCATTGACTTCTGGCACTCCATGGGCGGGGTGCTGGGCGAGGCCACCGAGGCCCTGGTCAAGGACTTCAACGCCTCGCAGAACCGCATCACCGTGCGCAGCCAGTTCGTGGGCTCCTACGACGACGGCCTCAACAAGCTGCGGGCGGCTTTGCAGGCCGGGGGCCAGGGGCGGCCCAATGTGATCCAGGTCTACGACATCGGGGCCCGCTTCATGGCCGACTCGGGCGCGGTGCTGCCCCTGGAAGACCTGGCCCGGGCCAACAACTTCGACCTCTCGCAGTTCGTGGCCCAGCCGCGCAACTACTACAGCGTGGACGGCAAGCTTTACGGCCTGGCCTTCAACTCCTCCAACCCCATCCTCTACTTCAACGCCCAGGCCCTCGAGCAGGCTGGCATCCCCTACCGCAACACCTGGAGCCTGGCCGACCTCGAGGCGGCAGCCCGCAAGCTGACCATCAAGGATGCCTCCGGCAAGACCACCCGCTTTGGCCTGACCATCCCGATTGATAGCTGGTTCATGGAGCAGTTCAGCTACAACTCGGGGCAGTTCTTCTGCAACAACGAGAACGGGCGCCGGGCCCGGGCCACCGAGGTCACCTTCAACAACCCCGCCGCAGTGGCCTTCCTGGATACCTGGGCGCGGCTGGTGCGCGAGGGGGTGGCGGCCAACACCGGTCGCAACTGGGCCGACAGCCAGAGCCTCTTCGCGCAGGGCAACGCGGCCATCGCCATCTACTCCACCGCCTCCCTGACCGGGGTGCTAAGGCAGGTGGGCAACCGCTTCCCACTGCGCACGGCTTTCTATCCCTACCTGAATGAACGCAACGGCACCGCCATCGGGGGGGCTGCGGTGTACCTGATTCGGGGCTTTGGCGAGGAGCAAACCCAGGCCTCCTGGGAGTTCATCCGCTATCTGCTGCGCCCCGAGACCCAGGCCAAGTGGATCATCGGCACCGGCTACTTCCCGGTGGTTCGGGGGGTGACGGAACTCCCCAACGTGCGCCAGGCCTATGTGCGCCAGCCCAACTACACCACCGCCCTGCGGCAGCTCGAGACCTCCAAGGTTAACACCGCCTCGGCGGGCTGCCTGATGGGGGGCTTCACCGAAATTCGGCAGATCGTGCAGTCGGCCATCGAGGAAGCCTTGCGGGGCAAACCGGCCCAGCAAGCCCTGGACGAGGCCAAGCAGCGGGCCGACCAGGTGCTCGCCCGCTACAATGCCAGCGTGAGGCAATAACCGAGATTTTCGTGTGGTCGTGGGGCGCAGAAGCCCCACGGCCCTTTTTATGGGAGTAGCTTCAGACCCAGCTTGGGTGGGTCGGTGGGGTAGAGGTTGCCCAGCGCCACCACCGCGATCCGAGCGCCGCCGCGCCTGCCGGAGAGCTGTGAGGCCAGGCTCACGAACTCCTCGAGGGCAATCCCCCCCTGGGCCAGCTTTTCGGGAACCCAGCCGGCCTCGGTGAGCCGGTTTTCGGCCACCTGGCTCAGGGCATTAAACTTGCGCCGCATCTCGCTCATGCTGGCCGGAAGCACCAGTACCGTGCTGGCCAGTATCTCGCCCTCGGCGAAGGCCTGCTCGCGGGCCCGGTACTCGATGACCACCCGCACCCGCCCCTCGGCGCTGATGCTCTGGATGCGGGCCAGAAACAGACCCGGCTTGAGGTTGCTCAGGTTGGGGTTTTCGACCACCTCGAGGCCCCGCAACCCAATCAGGCGCACCCGGTTGTCGGCCCGTCGGGTGACCTCGCCCAGGGCTGCTTGTTCGTTGCCCGGCTGCACCAGCTCTTCGGCCAGCAGGTTCATGGACAGGCTTCTGTCCAGGCTGGCCACAATCAGCCGGTTGCGTTCGCGGAGCTGCTGTATGTCGCGCTGGGCCTCCAGCAGCTTGCTTCGAAGCTCACTGTTCTCGCGCTGGAGGCTTTCTAGAATTTTGCTGTCATCGCCCTGGGGTGCCTGGGTGGGGGCACCGCCTCCCAGTACGGCCACATCGCCCTCGAGGTTGCGCTTGTCGGTCTCGAGCTGCCGCAGGCGGGCCTCGAGCGCCTGGGTTCGGCTCTGCAGGCTGGCCAGGCGGGCCTTGGCTTCCCGACGTGCCTTTTCCAGCTGTTCCTTTTCGGCTTGCAGGCTCAAAAGCCGGCTCTGGGCGTTGCGACTTGCGGTCTCGAGTTCGCTTAGCTGGCGCTTGGCCTGGGCCGCCTGGGCCAGCAGCTGGTCGCGTTCGCCCAGCAGCTGGGCCTTCTCTTGCTGCAAGGTGGCCAGGGCTTGTCGCAGCGGCGCCTGGGCCTGACGAAGCGAGTTGCGCTCGGATTGGAGCTTTTCCACTTCCAGACGCAGCTTTTCACGCTCAATCAGGGCTTCCTCGAGCTCCTGGCGGGTTCGGCGCTGGAGCTCCACGTTTTGCTCGAGCTGCCGGGCCAGCAGGAGGTTGTTTTTCTCGAACTCATCGCGCTCGGTTTTGAGTTGCTCATTTTGAACGAAGGTGGAGGCAGCCCGGCTTTCCAGGCGCTCGACCTCGGTGCGCAGCCGGTCGCGCTCCTGCCGGACCGCCTCGGCCCGCAGGATGGTCTCGCGGGCATCCCGCACCAGCAAAAAGAAAGCGCCAAAAGCCCCCAGGCCAATCAGCACCCCCGTCGCCACCGCAACCAGGGTGGCCGTGGCCTTGGGACGCAGGCCCAGGAACCGCCAGTGGCGTTTGCCTACCCGTTTGGCCACCAGGTCGCCCACATAGGCCACCAGGCCCGCCACGAGCACCAGAAGAATGAGGATGGCCCAGAATGTCATACCGATGTCTCAGGAAAGGGTTTGGATGGGCAATGCTAGACTCGAAACCTGCAATGGCTCACAACTCATACTCGTCACCCAGGTAGTGCATACGCACCCCCGAGTCGCGGGCGAACTCCTCCGGCGAGCCCTGGAAGGCCATCTGGCCGTCGTACATCAGGTAGATGCGGTCGGCAATGGCCAGGGTCTCGCGCACCGAGTGGTCGGTGATGAAGATGCCCACCCCCCGCCGCTCGCGCAGCTCAGAGATGAGCTTCTGGATGTCGTGCACGTTTTTGGGGTCCACGCCGGTGAAAGGCTCGTCCAGCAGGATGAAGTCGGGGTTGGTGCACAGGGCGCGGGCAATCTCGAGCCGCCGCCGCTCCCCGCCCGAGAGGGTGTAGGCGTACTTGTCCTTGAGGTGGGCGATGCCCAGTTCCTCCAGTAGCTCCTGGGCCCGTTTGGTTCGTTCGGTTTTGGAGAGGGGCTGAAACTCCAGCACCGCCAGCAGGTTTTCCAGCGCGGTCATGCGCCGGAAGGCCGAGGGTTCCTGGGGCAGGTAGCCCAGGCCCTGCCGGGCCCGCTTGTACATGGGGAGCCGGGTGATGTCCTGCCCGCCCAGGCGAATCTGCCCGGCGTTGGGCTCAATAAAGCCGACCAGCATGTAAAAGGTGGTGGTTTTACCGGCCCCGTTGGGGCCAAAGAGGGCCACAATCTCGCCGCGCGTGAGTTCCAGGCTCACGCCCCGCACCACCTCCCGCTTGCCGTAGCGCTTGACCAGCCCGGTGGCCTCGAGGCGGGTGGTCGGGCTGGAGAGGGGGCCAGCACTCTTTTGCAATGCCGCTTCCATCTACCCCAATAGGGTAGCACCCCCCGCTAAGTCGGCTGTGAGAGGAATAACCCAAAGGGAGCCTGTGGCTGAGAGCCGAACGCCTAAAGCCGAGAGCGGAAGGCTGGTGCACACCATATGCCCACCGGGGCAGGGTTCTCTGAGGCTTGCCGTGAACTGAGACTCGCGACATGGGACATTGCTCAAAAGAGCGCCCATCCCCCCGCAGCGACCAGCAGACCGAACCCCTGGCTTTCCGCTTTGGGCCTGGGGCCTTAAGCTATCGGTTATGGTTGTGACGCGCATCGCTCCCAGCCCCACCGGCGACCCTCATGTGGGTACGGCTTACCAGGCCCTGTTCAATTATGTTTTTGCCAAACAGCACGGGGGAAAGTTCATCGTCCGCCTCGAGGACACCGACCGCACCCGCTACAACCCCACCTCGGAGCGGCGCATTCTGGAGATGCTCGAGTGGCTGGGGCTTTCCCCCGACGAATCCCCCACCAAGGGCGGCCCCAACGGCCCCTATGTGCAGTCGCAGCGCCTGCACATCTACCGGCAGCACGTGCAGCAGCTCCTGGAAAAAGGAGCCGCCTACCGGGCCTTCGACACCCCCGAGGAGCTGGCCGCCGCCCGCGAGGCCGCCCGCCTGGCGGGAAAGCAGGAGCAGGGCTACAACCGCCGCTACCGCGACTACCCGGCCCAGGAGGCCGAGCGCCGGGCCGCCGCCGGAGAGCCGCACGTGGTGCGGCTCAAGGTGCCCCTGGAAGGCAAAACCGTAGTACACGACCTGCTGCGCGGCCCCATCGAGTTCGACAATGCGGCCTTAGACGACAAGGTGATCCTCAAGGCCGACGGCTACCCCACCTACCACCTGGCCGCCATGGTGGACGACCACCTGATGGGCGTGACCCACGTGATCCGGGCCGAGGAGTGGATTACCAGCACCCCCTTCCACATCCTGATTCTGCGGGCCTTTGGCTGGGAGGAGCCGGTCTGGTGCCACACCCCCCTGCTGCGCAACCCGGACAAGTCCAAGCTCTCCAAGCGCAAGATGGACACCAGTGTGGACAGCTACCGCGCCCAGGGCATCCTGCCCGAGGCCCTCTTGAACTACCTGGGCACCATGGCCTGGAGCATGCCCGACGGGCGGGAAATTTTCAGCGTTCAGGACATGATTGAGCACTTCAGCCTGGAGCGCATCAGCCTGGGGGGGCCGGTCTTCGACCTGAACAAGCTCCGCTGGATGAACGGCAAGTACATCCGCGAGGTGCTGAGCCTGGACGACCTGGCCCAGCGGGTCAAGCCCTTTCTGGAGCGGGCCGGGCTATCCTACCCCTCCGAGACCTACCTGAAACAGGTGCTGGAAGCCATGCGGGCCCGCTTCGAGACCCTGCAGGAGTTTGTGGACAGGTCGCTTTACTTCTTCAGCGAAGCCTACCCCATGCAGGAAAAAGCCCTGGCCAAGCTGCGCGAGGGGGCCGCCTTCCTACCCGAACTGCGCGAAAAGCTGGCCTCGCTGCCCGACCTGCTGCAAGACCACACCGAGCCCCTGCTCAAGGGCTTCGCCGAAGCCAAAGGGGTGAAGGCGGCGGCGGTGATGCAGCCCCTGCGGGCGGCCCTGACGGGGAGCCTCGAGACCCCCGGCATGTTCGACCTCCTGACCCTGCTGGGCAAGGAGCGGGTGCTGAAGCGGATTGAAAAGGCCATGGAACTGCTCCAGAGCTGACCTTTCGGCTTCAGATTCTGCCACGACGAGCAGAGCCGTGCCCTAGCCGTAGGCGGGCAGACTGCCCACTGGCCGCGGCCTACACATCCCAGTAGTCGTCGGGATACGGCAGCCCCACGGCCTGGGCGAAGGCTTGGAGCCCCAGCCGGTCGGGGGCTTCCAGGTGGTAGCGGAAGTTCCACAGGTAGTGCTGCATCAGCCGCTCGGGCACCTGCAGGCGCTGGGCCTCGGTGCCGGCCACGGCGGCCAGGTTGCCCAGCCCCAGCGAACGGGCGGCCCGCAAGCGCCGGACGATTTCCGGGGGTGGGGGGGCCGTTTTGCGGGTGGCCCAGACCGCAAACACGAAGGGCAGCCGGGTCTGCTCGAACCAGCGCATGGATAGGTCGGTGATGCGAATGCCCTCGACCTGGGTGGGCACCTGGTGCACCGACTCGGGGATGATGGAGAGCAGGCCAAAGTAGGTGGTGATGGCCCGGTCGCCAATCAGCAACACCCCGTCGTAGCGCTCCAGAAGCTCGAGCCCCCCCTGCTCGGGGGTGCACTGGGGCTTCAGGCCGTCGGCTTCCAGCAGGTACTGCAAGAGCCGCACCGAGGTGGCGCTCTCGGTGGTCAGGGCAATGCGTCTGAGCTCGCTCCAGGGCTTGCGGTGAAACAGGTTGACCGAGTACACCGGCCCCAGGTCGGCCACGCTGAAGTCCGGCAGGGGCCTTAGCCGGTCGGCGTTTTCCAGGTAGAAGTACGAAGAAACCAGGCTCAGGTCCACCGAGCCTTCCAAAAGCCAGCGGTTGAGCTCGGTGGGCACGCCGTAGCGAAAGGCCACCCCGTCCCCTTCCTCCAGAAAGTGGTAGAGCGGCGCAGTGTTGGCGTAACGGGGAACGCCCAGGATGTACATAAGCAAAAGGCCAAAAGCTAGCTGGAAGAGATGGCCCTGGGCCTTGGGCCGTCGGCTTTCGGCGGGGGGTCGTAGATGCGTAGCTCGTTGTACAGCGCGTCCCGCTCCACCGGCACGCGCCCGGCGGCTCGAATGAGCTCCACCATCTTCTGGCGGGAGAGGCCCAGGGGCGAGGTGGCCCCGGCGGCGTGGGCAATGTGCTCCTCGATGATGGTGCCGTCAATGTCGGAGACGCCCCAGTCGAGCGCAACCTGCACCAGGTCGGAGGAGATCATCACCCAGTAGCCCTTGATGTGGTCGAAGTTGTCGAGGTAGAGCCGGGCTACGGCCAGGTTGCGCAGGTCGTCTAAGCCGGTGGTGAACTCGGTCTTGCCCAGGTTGAAGGCCAGCGCATTGGCGTCGGGCTGGAAGGCCAGGGGGATGAAGCTGTAAAAGCCCCCGGTCTCGTCTTGCAGCCTGCGCAGGCGATCCATGTGGTCGAGGCGCTCCTCCAGGGTTTCGATGTGCCCGTAGAGCATGGTGGCGTTGGTGCGGATTCCCAGGCTGTGGGCCTCGCGGTGGATTTGCAGCCACTTCTCGGCCTTGACCTTGTTTTTGGCGATTTGCTTGCGTACCCGCTCGGCGAAGATTTCGGCCCCGCCCCCAGGGAGGGCCACCAGACCGGCCTCTTTGAGCTCGCGCAGCACCTCGAGGGTGGGTTTTTTGCTGATTTTGGAGAGGTGCTCAATCTCGGCGGCGGTGAAGGCCTTCACCTGGATACCGGGGAAGTTTTCGTTGAGAGCCCGCACCATCTCGGGGTAGTAGCTCCAGGGGCGGTTGGGATGGTGGCCGCTGGACATGTGCAGCTCGGTCAGGCCCGGCTCCCACTTCGCCCGCACCTTGGCGACCACCTCCTCCACGCTATAGTCCCAGGCCCGCGCATCGCCTTTTTTGGCGGCGAAGGCGCAGAAGGTGCAACCCACGTAGCAGATGTTGGTGAACTCTAGCCGCAGCGAGTGCACGAAATAAGTCTTGTGGCCGTGCTTGCGCTCGCGCACCCGATTGGCCATCCACATCAGGGTGTTGTAATCGGGGGTGCGAAAGAGCACCAGGCCCTCGTCGAAGGTCAGGCGCTTCCCCGCCTCGACTTTCTTCAGGATGGGCAGGAGCTCAGGGTCGCGCACCAGGGGAGTCAACCTCGAGGCACTGTGGACGGTAGGGGCCGCACTCATCAGACACAATCCTAACACTGCCCGGTTGTGAAACCTGGTACTAGGCTGACGATTGCGGGGTCAACCGGCGTAGACGGGGTGAGGCTGGGTGGAACTCCGCACCACCAGGGTGGGCTCGAAACGCCGGGCTCGAGGGCTGCCTTTGTAGCCCCGGATGCGCTCCAGGAGCATGCGGGCGGCCTCGGCGCCCATCTCCTCGATGGGCTGGGCCAGGGTGGAGAGGCCCTTGGCAGCCGTCCAGGGGTGGCCGTCGAAGCCCAGCAGGCGCACCTGCTCGCCGATGGCGAGGCCCTGCCGTTCGGCCTCCTCCAGCACCCCCAAAGCCAGCAGGTCGGCCCCGGCGAAGATGTTGAAAGGGGGTTTGGCCAGCCGCAGAAAGTGTTGCAAGGCCAGCCGGCCCCCTTCGGCAGAGAAGCGCGAGACAAACACGTGGGCGCTGGGCAGGGGCTTGCCTGCTTTCCGAAGCCCTTCCCGGAAGCCCTCGATGCGCTCCTGGCCCACCGTGTTTTTCAACACCTTGTCGAGTTCTTCTTGGACCTGGATGGCAAACATGGCGCCGGGGAACTGGGCTAGGTGTAGGGCGGCCATCTGCCCGCCCAAGCGGTTGTCCATGAAGGCCGAGTCATATCGAGGGCTGTAGGCATCCACCAAGACCACCGGGCGCTCGGTGGGGAACTTCTGATCGGGCAGCAGGTGCGCGAGGCCCTGGGAGGAAACCAGCAGGCCATCGGTCTGGTAGGCCAGCGAGCGGCTTTCCAGATAGCGCTCGAGGCGGCTGGGCGAAAGAATAGGAAAAAGCGCGATTTCGTAGCGCTCTTCGGTCAGAATATGCTCGATGCCCTCGAGCAGGCGGTTGTAAAACTCGGTCGAAATCACCGGAAGAACAAACGAGACTGTGTAGCTTCGTCCTCCGGCCACCCGCCTGGCATGGGGGTTGGGGCTGTAGCCAAGGTTTGCCATCGCGGCGAGCACCCGGTTGCGGGTCTCGGGTCGTACCGAGGGGTGGTTGTTGAGCACCCGGCTGACCGTGCCAATACCGACCTTGGCAAGATGCGCGACTTCGTGGATGGTAGGTTTGCGTTTGGCCACAGCACGTTCCTTTGGGGTATGGAAGCGTTTTCTTTCAGAAACCGAACCATAGTTTATCACACCCTCTGGACTACGGAAACACCGCATAAAACCACGGTCTGACCAGGGAACGCCCTGTTCGGAGCGCCGCCTGCTCACCCGGCGAGTCCCGCTAAAGTTTCTGGGTTATTCGATGTTCTAAACCAACTTGGCTTGGACACTTTGCAAACATTGGGTAGGGCGTGTTCTGGGACTCGAGGGCAGGTTTTGAAGAGCCACTACCCACCTCCAACCACCTGCTCTCGCTTTGTGCATCCTTGCACGTTGCTTGTACGCCTGAAGCTGGTATGAGCCCTCGCAACCGAGGGAAAAGTGGCAAATGAGAAAGTCCTGGGATATAAAGCGGTGGATATGGACGTTGGGTGGGTAGTGGTGGCCTATCTGGTGGGCTCACTCAGCTTTGGTCGAATTGCCGGTGTTCTGAAGGGGGTCAATCTGGCCGAGCGGGATACCCCCGGGGCCAGCGGCACTTTTCGCCAGCTGGGGGCCGGGTGGGGAATTGCGGTGGCCCTGGCCGATGTGCTCAAGGGGGTTCTGGTGGCTTACCTGGGCCAGTGGGCTCAGGCGGCCTGGGCCATGCCCCTGATGGGGGCGGCGCTGGTCGCGGGCCACAACTGGCCCATCTATTTTGGTTTTCGAGGAGGGGGCGGCATTGCGCCCACCCTGGGTTTTTTTGGCTTTTTGTACCCCAGCATTACCTGGGTGGCGGTTGGCATCGGTCTGGCCGTGGCGGGCCTGTACTGGCAGCTTTACTGGAAAAACCATCCGCAGCGCCTATACCCCATTCCAGTGGGGGCCATTGTGGGCTACCTTTATGCGCTGGTGGCCTTCTGGCCCACAGGGGCGGGGTTCTGGTCGTTTTTGCTGGTAAGCCTGGTGGTGGCCGTGCGGGGCCTGGGGCTTCTGCGGCGAAGCCGATGATCCGGGCTCTTGCAAGGTTGCTGTGCAATTGGGTTCAGGGCCCCCTCACCCGGCGATGCCCATCGCCACAGCCAAAGCTCAGCCATTCAACACCGACCTGGAAGTGACTGCTTTTACACAGTCGTAAAGATACCCAACACACCCCCCACAGATTCCAAAGGGTGATAGCCCTCAAGCCCCTCCCTATCGCCCAGTAAGCGTTGGGGGGTATCGGACAAGACCCGCCATCTCCCCCACGAGATAGGGGCGGAACAGAGCGAGTCCAGGCTCGGATTTACCTGAATTGCTCACCGTGCGGGTGTGGCTGTACGGGCTTTTGTACGGCACCGTTTTTACCTCTTTGATTGCGAAGCGGGGGTGTTGGGGATGGTCGTGCATCCAGGTTTCCGGGGCTTTGCCGACCGGGTTTCGCTGGGCTTTGCTCCTTGCCGATTGGTGAAATAGCTACTTTGCCTGCGGTACGAGCGGTGAGGGGGCAGGGCTTGGGGGTAGGGGACAGGTGTTGAGACCCATGGCCCACCTCCGGCCACCGGCTCTCGCTTGGGTATCCTTGCTTGCGCGCCTGAAGTTGGCATGCCTGGCCCATGTGACCCCAGAGGCCCCGCTTGCTAAACTGGCGCTTGTGCGGATTGTTTTTGCCGAGAGTATCGAGTACACCCTGGGGGCCCGCGACTTGTTGAGGGGGGTAAGCCTGGAATTGCGCCACGGTGACCGCCTGGCCCTGGTGGGGGCCAATGGCTCGGGCAAGACGACCCTGATGCGCCTTTTGATGGGGGAACTCCAGCCCACCGCAGGCCGCATCCACCGCACGGAAGGGGTGCATCTGGAGCTGTTGCCCCAGGACCCCTATTTCAGCCCCGACGACACCGTAGAAAGCGTGCTCAGGCGCGGGCTGGCCCGAATACAGGCCATGGAAGCCGAGCTCGCCCGCTTGGAATCCCACCTGGCCGACCCCGAGGTTTACCGGCGCTGGGAAGTCCTGCACGGGCGCTACGAGGCCATTGGGGGCTACCAGCAGCGCTCGCGCTACGAAGCCGTTCTGAAGGGGTTGCGCTTCGAGGGACGAGAACAGGAGAAGGCCAGGGTGCTTTCGGGCGGGGAGGCCCGGCGGCTGGCGCTGGGCGCTTTGTTGCTCTCGGGCTCGGATGCGCTGCTCCTGGACGAGCCCACCAACCACCTCGACCTCGAGATGGTGGCGTGGCTGGTCAGTTTTTTGCAGTCCTTCGGGGGCGCTACGGTCACGGTCTCGCACGACCGGCAGTTTCTCGACCAGGTGACGGCGCGTGTGGCCTGGCTGCGCAAAGGCAGGCTCCGGCTCTACGAAGGCAACTACTCGGCCTTTCGCCGCGAACGGGCTATGCAGGAGGAGCAGGAAGCCCGCGAATATGCCAACTGGCTCAAGGAAAAAGAGCGGCGGGAGGGCATCCTGGAGCAGGCCCGGCGCTGGGCCCACAGCAGCGCCAAACATGCCAGGCGGCTGCACAGCCTCGAGGCTCGCCTGGAGCAGTTTATGCAGGAAGCCACAGAGGCGCCCGAGACCGACGACCCAGGCGTGCGGATTCGCTTTCCCATTGAAAAAGAGGTCACCGCGGAGCGCATCCTGGAAGGCTGGAACCTGGAAAAAAACCTGGGGGGGCGCTTTTTGTTCCAGATTCCCCATCTGCTGGTTCGGAATGGGGAGCGCATTGCCCTGATCGGGCCCAACGGCGCGGGCAAGACCACTTTGCTCAGGGTGCTTCTGGGCCTGCTGCCCTCCGACCACCCGGCGGGCCGGGTCAAAACCGGGCCGGGGGTAAGGGTGGGGTACTACGACCAGAAGTTATCGGGTTTCGACCCCGAGCTCACCCTGTTCGAAACGCTCTACCGGGTGCTGGGTGAGAAGGCCCATGCCGCGCTGGGGGGCTGGAGGTTTCCTTACGAGGCCCAGTTCAAGCAGGTCAAGCAACTTTCGGGGGGTGAGCGGGCCCGGCTGGCTTTGCTTGCGCTTTCGTTGCAGCAAGCCAGCCTGCTGGTGCTGGACGAGCCCACCAACCACCTCGACCTCGAGACGGTGGAAGCCCTCGAGCAAGCCCTGGGAAATTATCCGGGCACCCTGCTTCTGGTCTCGCACGACCTCTTTTTTCTCAACCAGCTGGCCACCCGCACCTGGCATCTATCTGAAGGGCAGTTTGCCGATTACCCTGGCCCACCCGGCGAGTACTTTGAGCGCCGCAAGGCCGCCCTGCCCAGGAAGCCCGAGCGCCCGGCGTCGGGCCTCGAGGGTCGAAACCCCACCAGGGCCCCCAGGGCCAAAGGGCGTTGGCACCTGGAACGCGAGAAGGAGCGCCTGGAATCCGAAATCGCCGAACTCGAGGCCCAGCTCCAGGCCGTCTCGGCCCGGGCCAACCAGCCGGGCCTGCACCACCGCGAGTACGCCCAGATTGCCCAGGAACAACAACAGTTAGAAGCCGCGCTCGAGCAGACTTTTACCCGCTGGGCCGAGGTGACCGAGGGGCTCGAGGGCCTGGCTTGAGTGCGGTGTGCAGTCGAACTGCCGACGAGCGCAATTCCAGACTCGGTTTGCCGCCTTGGCCCGGCAGCGGCGGGCCATACCGCCCCTTGAATCGGGATGCGCTGGCTAGGCCGACCCTCCGGCGCACAAAAGATAGCCAGTGTATCGTATGTTTTTTGGAATCAACGCACCAGTGTTGCAAACGTTTGGAGCGGTAAGGCCGGGAGACCGGGGTCAAGACCCCCGACCTACCTCCGACCACCCAGGCTTGCCTTGGACATCCTGGAAAGTTGTTTGAACGCCCGAAGCCGATTGTGCTTGATTGTCCTAGCACAATCGGTTCACTTGTACCTTCCCCTGGCTCGAGGCCAGTGCATATAATGCCCTCCATTCAACGGAGGGCCTATGGGGATGCGGGTCAAGCTTCGGCATGACAAACATATGGCTTTATACCGCCACATTGCCGAGGAGTTTCGCACCCGCATCGCCAAGGGTGAACTGCCCCCCGGCACCCGACTCCCCACCGTGCGGGCCCTGGCCCGTGAGGTCGGCACCACCCGCCTGACCGTTCACAACGCCTACCGCGAGCTACAGACCGACGGACTCATCGAGTCGGTGGTGGGGCGGGGTACCTTTGTAAGCGCCCAGGTGCAGCCCATGGCCCAGCCCAGCTTTAGTGAGCGGCTGGAGCCCGACCTGGTGCTCTCTGACCTGCACCGCTTACAACAGGCCAAGGTGCTGCACAACCTGGCCCTGGCCACCGCCGACCCGGCTTTGTTCCCCTATCAGGCCTTCTGGGCCTGCCTGGAGGGCCTCAAGCCTCTGGCCCGGGAGGTCTTTGGCTACGGTTCGGTGATGGGGGAGCCCGAGCTCAGGGTTTCCCTCAGCGAGCTACTGGAGCAGCGCGAGGTGAGGGCCGACCCCGAAGAGGTGCTGGTCACGGTGGGGGGCTTGCAGGGGTTGGCCCTGGTCTGCCGGGCCCTGGCCGAGCCGGGCGAGGAAGTGCTGCTGGAAGAGCCGACCTACCTGGGCTTGCTGGGCATCCTCAAGCAGTTCCGCTTGAAGCCCTTGCCGGTGCAGCTCGATGCGGAAGGCCCCCGGCTGGAGGTGCTCGAGGCGCTTTTGAAGCGACACCGCCCGCGCTTTTACTACACCATCCCCAGTTACCACAACCCCACCGGGCTGCGCTTCCGGGAAGAGCGGCGGAGGCGGCTTTTGGAACTGGCCCAGGCCCATGGCTTTACCCTGGTCGAAGATGATACTTTGGGCCTTCTGAGCTACGAGAAGCTGCCCCCCACCCCGCTTCTGGCCCTGGCCCAGAAGATGGGTCTGGAGGCCCAGGTCGTTCATCTGGCCAGCCTTTCTAAAGCCCTGATGCCGGGGCTGCGCATCGGCTATCTGGTGGCCTCTCCGGCTCTGCTCGAGCGCTTCATCCCATTGCACAACGTTTCCGACATCACCGGCCCCCCGCCCCTGTTGCAGCGGGCCACGGCCCAGTTTATTCGTCAGGGCGGGCTCAAGCAGCACCTGAGGCAGGTGGTGCCCATCTACCAGAAGCGCCGGGACGTGCTCTTGCGGGCGCTGAAGCGGCATATGCCCGAAGGCGTGACCTGGAGCTACCCCGAGGGGGGGTTCTCTTGCTGGGTCGGTTTGCCCCGGCTCTTCTCGAACCTCGAGCTGCACCACCAGGCGCTGGCCCGGGGGGTAGCCATCACCCCCGGCGAGGCTTTTCTGGTTCAGGCTGACCAAACCATGCACTTTCGGCTCTGCTTTGGAACCGAGACCGCAGAGGGCCTGGAAGAGGGGGTGAAAGAGCTGGCTGAACTCATCCGTGCGCGGGTCTCCAACGAACAGGCTTGAAGCGAGCTGGCGGGAGGTGGCTCAAATGGAAAACAAACCCAAAGAGGTGCGTGGGGCACACTACGTAGACGTAGACAACACCTATTTAGAAAAACGGCGCCTGCGCAAGAGCGCGGGCTGGGTGCTCTTGTGGGGCCTGGGGGTCGGCGCGGTCATCTCGGGCGACTTCTTCGGCTGGAACTTTGGGCTGGCGGCAGGGGGCTTTGGCGGGCTTTTGCTGGCTACTTTGGTGGTGGCGGTGTTGTACGTAACCATGGTGCTCTCCATCGCCGAGCTCTCCACCGCCCTGCCCCATGCGGGAGGCTTCTACTCCTTCACCCGCAACGCCTTTGGCCCCAACTGGGCCTTCCTCAACGGCGTCACCGACCTGATCGAGTACGTAATCACCCCGGCGGTGATTGTGGTGGGGATTGCGGGCTACATGAACGCCCTGATTCCGGGGGTGCCGGCCTGGGTCTGGTGGGCGGTCTTCTA
>NZ_JANWVH010000180.1 GCF_025056915.1 Meiothermus sp.
TCCTCGAAAAATCCGCCTGACCCTTTTTTCCAATCGAGCCGGAGGTCTCCGATGACCGAACCGCCGACCCGCCGCGAGCACGATTTGCTCGGCGAGCGCGATGTGCCGCGTGATGCCTACTACGGCATCCATACCCTGCGCGCGCTGGAGAATTTCCCCATCACCGGCACGCCCATCTCGGCCTATCCGGAGCTGATCCGCGCGCTGGCCTGCGTCAAGGAAGCGGCGGCGCTCACGAACCTCGAATTGAAGCTGCTGGACAGAGCGCGGGCGGAGGCCATCATCGCAGCCTGCGAGGAAATCCGGCGCGGCCGGTGGCACGAGCATTTTGTGGTGGACGTCATTCAGGGCGGCGCCGGCACTTCCACCAACATGAACGCCAACGAGGTCATCGCCAACCGCGCGCTTGAATTGCTCGGCCATGCGCGCGGCGAGTACCAATATCTGCACCCGCTGGAGCACGTCAATCTCAGCCAGAGCACCAACGACGTGTACCCGACGGCGGTCAAAATTGCGCTGCACTTCGAGATTCGGCGGCTGCGCGAGGCGATGTCCCGGCTGCGGCTGGAGTTCGAGCTAAAGGCGCGCGAGTTCGCCGATGTGCTGAAGATGGGGCGCACCCAGTTGCAGGACGCCGTGCCGATGAC
>NZ_JANWVH010000181.1 GCF_025056915.1 Meiothermus sp.
GGTCTCGCCGCTCAGGCTGGCGTTGACCACCCGGTAGCCGAGCGGCGCAAGGCGGTCGGCGAGCAGGGCGACCCAGCCCGCCTCGGCGGGGATGCCGTAGGCGGCACTGAGGCTGTCACCGAGGACGAGGATGCTACGCTCCGCGCCACCCGCGGCGAGCGCGGGGGACAGGGCGAGCAGGCCGGCGAGCATGAGCGAGCGCATTCCCGTGATCATGGCGAGCGGGCTCGGCAAGTGGGTGAAGGGCCCGGAGGGCGAGATCCGGATCCTGGACCGGCTCGAGCTTGCCGTGTTCCCGGGCGAGACGGTGGCCGTGGTCGGTGCCTCGGGCTCCGGCAAGACCACCCTGCTCGCCCTGCTCGCCGGACTCGACCAGCCGAGCGCCGGGCGGGTCGAGCTCTGCGGCCGTCGCCTGGACATGCTCGACGAGGAGCAGCGGGCCGCGCTCCGGCTGCGCGAGCTCGGCTTCGTCTTCCAGGCCTTCCATCTCCTGCCCCACCTCAGCGCCCTCGAGAACGTGGCACTGCCGCTCGAGCTGCGCGGCGAGCGCGACCCCGCGCGGGTGCTCGAGGCGCTCGAGGCGGTGGGCCTGGGCGAGCGCCGCCACCACCTGCCGCGCACGCTTTCTGGCGGC
>NZ_JANWVH010000182.1 GCF_025056915.1 Meiothermus sp.
ATCACGTCCTTCGAGCGATCGGTGATCTGGAGGTACCCGTCGCCATCGAGCGTGCCGACGTCGCCGGTCGGAAACCACCCGACGCGCAAGGGGTCGCCGCCTTCGCCCTTGAAGTAGCCGCGCATCACCCAGGGGCCGCGCACCTGAAGGTGGCCGAAGGTCCTGCCGTCGGCGGGAAGCTCGCGGCCTTCCTCGTCGACGATGCGCCAGTCGACGCCGAACGGCGGCCGGCCCTGCTTGATGCGGATCGCGAACTGCGCCTCGCGATCGAGCGCGAGGTGCTTCGCCTTCAGCGTGTTCACGCAGCCGAGCGGGCTCATCTCCGTCATGCCCCAGGCGTGCAGCACCTCCACACCGTACTCGTCGGCGAACTTTCGCATCATCGCCGGCGGGCAGGCCGAGCCGCCGATCACCACGCGCTTGAGCGTCGAGAACTTCAGCCGGTTCGCGTCCATGAACTGAAGGAGCCCGAGCCACACCGTCGGCACCCCTGCCGACATCGTGACGCGCTCGGCCTCGAACAGCTCGTAGAGGCTGCGCCCGTCCAGATGCTGGCCGGGGAAAACGAGTTTCGTTCCGCAGGCGGCGGCCGAATACGGCAGCCCCCACGCGTTGAC
>NZ_JANWVH010000183.1 GCF_025056915.1 Meiothermus sp.
GCCCTGGTAGAAGCGGCGACCCGGCCGACTGGATCGACGGATGCACCGGATGACTTTTTCGCCTTCCGGTCCGTACTTCAGGTAAATGCGGAGGATGCTCCCCGGCTCGCCGGGGGCCGCTCCCACCTGGAATTCGCCGTTCTCGTACTTGCCCACCTGGTAATCGAGGATGAAACCCTCGTTCTTCAACACCTGGGCGATGTTGACCTTCAGCTTTGTCGCCTTCATCTCCGCCGCAGGACGCTCGATCGCATTCGCATTGCGAATCCGGGTGAGCATATCGGCAATCGGATCAGTCATCATGGCAGTTGGTCACATGCACCAGGTTTGACACCGTTCTGATTTTCCACCTCGGCCGGCCCCGGCAATGCCCCGCCCACAGCGGGCCGTTCGCGGGGCCGATTTCCTCGCGGCAGCGATGCCTGCCGGTCCGCGAGGCTTATCCCCATGTCTGCTCCACGACGCTTTGGCTTCCTTTCTCCGGCCGTCGACTCGTTCCTCAATTCGTTCCGTTCTACGGTCCGGAATCATCGCTGGATCCAATCCCCGGGCATCGCCCCGGGGGACGATGGCAGCATGATTCCC
>NZ_JANWVH010000184.1 GCF_025056915.1 Meiothermus sp.
TTGATGTTGATGATGCGGCACGCGCCCAGCTCTAGCGCCCAGCGCGCATGGTCGAGCGAGTGAATGCTCTCGTCCAGGCAGACCGCGGTGCGCAGTTGCGCTTGCAGCTTGGCGTGGTCAATAATGTCGTCTTCGCCGAGCGGCTGTTCGAGCAAGAGCAAATCGAACTCGTCCAGCGCCTTGAGGCGCGCCGCATCGCCGAGGCGATAGACCGAGTTGCCGTCGGCCTGAAGCAGCAGGTCGGGGTGATGGCGGCGGATAATGGCGACCTCGCTCACGTCGCGCCCCGGCTTGATTTTGAGCTTGATGCGCCGGTAGCCGTCCGCCAGATAGCCGTTCACCACCTCCAGCAGTTTTTCGGGCGACTCCTGAATCCCCACCGAGACGCCGACCTTCACCCGGTCGCCGCTGCCGCCGAGCAACTTTTGCAGCGAGACCCCGGCGCGTTGCGCAAACAAATCCCACAGCGCCATCTCCAGGCCGGCCTTCGCCATCGGGTGGCCACTGATGAAACTGACGGCGCTCCGATAGGCGGGGATGTCGGGCAGCTCGGCGGCCAGCACGGCGGGGACGAGAAAA
>NZ_JANWVH010000185.1 GCF_025056915.1 Meiothermus sp.
GGGGGTATTAAGACAGTCTCTGACAGGTGGTGGGTGAGGTGCCGAGGTAATTGCAGCACCTCTCCTTGTGTTCTTGTGAAAGAAGGGCCATATTAGGCGGGCTGTCTTATGTTTGCTGCCCTGGCCCGTCTGGTTGTCCGCTACCCTGTACAGGTTGTCCTGGTCTGGCTGCTGCTGGTGTTGCTGGCCGTCCCGGCCGCCCGGCTGGCCCCGCAAAACCTGGCCGCCAACGCCAGCGATGTGAAAAACAGCGAGGCCCAGAGGGTCTTGCAAATTTTGAACGAGTCCTTTGGCCTGCCCTCGGTTGATCGAACGGTGCTGGTAAGCGAGTCCAGCCTGCCCGCGCACGACCCCCGCTTTCGCCAGGTCTACAACCAACTGATCGCCCGGATCCAGAGCCTGGAGGGGGTGCTGCGCATCCACCGCTACGACGCGCCCAGCCCGCTCCAGCAGCAAAGCCAGGATGGCAAAATAACCGCCACCCTGCTGGACACGCGCCTGGAGAACGGCGAGGCCGTGATCGAGGCTTTGAGGCGGGAAGCCAGGGCTGCCCAGAC
>NZ_JANWVH010000186.1 GCF_025056915.1 Meiothermus sp.
TGGCAGAGCGATGCGGCGCTGGCCCCAATGCGTCTGGCGATCAACGTCAGTGCACGCCAGTTCCGCGACCCGGCGTTCGGCCAGCGGGTGCAACAGTCGCTGGAGCAACACGGCATCCCCGCACGGCTGCTGGAGCTGGAAATCACCGAGTCGGTCTTCCTGGACGACCTGGAATCGGCGCGCACCACGTTGCAGGCGCTCGACGCGCAGGGGGTGTCGCTGGCGCTGGACGACTTCGGCACCGGCTACTCGTCGCTGGCGTATTTGGCCGAACTGCCATTCGACATCATCAAGATCGACCAGCGCTTTGTAGCCCGTCTGGGCCAGCACAGCCGGCAGGACGAGGCCATCATCACCACCATCATCGCGCTGGGGCGCAAGCTGCGCATGCAGGTGCTGGCCGAGGGCGTGGAGACCGAGCAGCAGGAAAACTACCTGCTCAGCCGCGGCTGCCATTGGCTGCAGGGCTACCGCTACGGCCGGCCGATGCCGGTGGAGCAGTTCGAGGCCCAGGTCCGCGCCCGGCTGCATGAACCCCACGGCGGCTGAGGCATC
>NZ_JANWVH010000187.1 GCF_025056915.1 Meiothermus sp.
TTGGCTATTTCCGCGCTGCGACAGTGACTGGCACGGTTCGATTCGACCGCGACGCGGATAACGTCCTGTTCGCCGACAACGAGCCTGGGATGCAGGGCGTGACCGTCACGCTGCGGCTGGGCGGCAGCGCAGTGCTGACCACCACCACCGATGCAACCGGCGCGTACACCTTCACGAATGTGGCGCCTGCCAGCAACTATTCAGTGCGGGTCCTCAACCCGGATGCGACGAACTTCCTGCTGGTGACGCCGACAGGCGGCGATAACGATATGCAAACCACTGACGGAAGCCCGCTGCCCAATACTTACGCCGAGACCAATCCGTTCACCGTCACCTCTGGCGCGACGGTAAGCGGGTTGAGCGACGCGGCGGTGCGCGGGCGCGCCACGATCAATGGCGTGGTGTGGGAAGACCTGAACGGCGACGGCGTGCGCCAGGGAACCGAAGGGGTCGGCGCGCTGCCGGGGGTGACGGTCAACCTGACGGTGACGGTCAACCTGCCGGGATTGTTGAGCACGACTATCACGAGCGCGACGACGACCGATGCAACCGGC
>NZ_JANWVH010000188.1 GCF_025056915.1 Meiothermus sp.
CGCCTCCGCCAACATCGCTCAAAGAACGGTTCATTTTGCCAGCCTCGTCTGGAAAAATTCGGAGCGTGAGAATTTTTTGGATGAGCCAATCGGCGTCCTGTTCCGTGTCCTGTTGTCCAATACCCACAAACACGAGCAAACCCCGGCCAATCTGGCCTACCACTCGCCCGTCCACATGGACGGCGGCGCGGCTGACGCGTTGAATCAAGGCGCGCATGCTCCGAGTGGATACGGAACGAATGGGAGTAAGTCGAGCCTCTTGCATGAGGTGCGGGGCTTTGATACGGTTTTTTCAGCCGGTGCGCCCTTAGCTCAATTGGCAGAGCAAGTGACTCTTAATCACTAGGTTGTAGGTTCAAGTCCTACAGGGCGCACCAGATTCATTTTTTCCCTGCATCCGCGCGGCGAAATACTCGATGGTCTCTTTCAACCCTCTCGCCAGCGAGCTGCGCGGTTCAAAGCCGGTCGCCAACAATCGCTGGATGGACGCCACAGAATGTTTCACATCGCCGGGACGTTCCGGGCCGTAGCGAATCTCGGAACGCGAGCCG
>NZ_JANWVH010000189.1 GCF_025056915.1 Meiothermus sp.
TACCCCGAACCGCCCACCAGCTGGAACGTCGTCTGTGAAGAGATGATCCTGCCCGACGGCAAGAGCAACAAGGGCCGTGTGCAGGCTTACGACGGCGCCATTCACATCGCCGATGCCGCGAATTACCTGATGTTCCACAGGCCCGAGCTGGGCATCAAAGACCCGTATGCGCTGACCCGTGAGCAATTCAATGCTGCGCTTGACCTGCTGCGCCAGCAGCGCAAACTGGTCAGCCGCTATTGGCATGACGCCTTCGTGCAGATCGAAGACTTCAAGACCGAGGGCGTGGTGGCCTCCGGCTCCTGGCCCTTCCAGGTGAACCTGCTGCGGGCGAGCGGCGCACCCATTGCCAGCACCGTGCCACAGGAGGGCGCCACCGGCTGGGCCGATACCACAATGATGCACGTGAACGCCCCGCACCCGAACTGCGCCTACAAGTGGCTCGAATGGTCACTCAACCCCAAATTGCAGGGTGACCTGGCCGCCTGGTTCGGCTCGAACCCGGCCGTGCCGGCAGCCTGCAAGG
>NZ_JANWVH010000018.1 GCF_025056915.1 Meiothermus sp.
CCATTCGACTATAAGAAAGCTTTGTCCTGGACAGAACAGTGGCCGCCTAACCAGGCGGCCACGACTGTGAAGGGCGCGATAATGTCAAGTTTGGGATGAGGCTTTCTCCCCTGATAACCGGAGTTAAATGGGCTTCGCAAGAATAGTCTCTGGAGACGAATGTCAACAATCTTTGTGAATCCGAGGTCTGTGCAACCCCGGATTCTTGCGTCCCTGCGGTAAAAGCGGCTGTAAAGGCTATTCGGAAAAAGCGTTTTGAACTGGCGCGCCCGGGAGGACTCGAACCCCCGACCTACCGCTTAGAAGGCGGCTGCTCTATCCACTGAGCTACGGGCGCAAGCAACCCCAACATCGGGGCAATCGCTAGTTTAGCAAACTTATGGACATAGCAAAGCGCATCCAACAAGCAAAAAACCGCTCTTCGGCGGTTTTTGGAGCGGGAGACGGGATTCGAACCCGCGACATTCAGCTTGGAAGGCTGACGCTCTACCAACTGAGCTACTCCCGCACAATACCTCTGAGGCTGGGTGGCCGCTGGTGCTGGTCGGGGAGACTGGATTCGAACCAGCGACCCTCTGCTCCCAAAGCAGATGCGCTACCAGACTGCGCTACTCCCCGGTTGTACGTCTGGCCTCCTGACCAGCGCGCAGGTTCAAAGATAGCACAGCAGAGCAAAAACGGTCAAACGCCGAACCGGATTTTTTCGTTTTCCGGCGTACTGGTATGGCATAAGGGCTTACCGGGCTTTCATGCAAGCGCTGTGGGCTGCTTGCACCCGATTCAGGGCAAAAGAAAGCCTCGACCGGTTCCGCCAGGCATGGGGCTGCGCAACACGTGTTTGACCATATTGACAAGTCGCCTGGCAATCCCTATATTTATGTGTTGCTTGGGCTGTTAGCTCAATTGGCAGAGCAACTGACTCTTAATCAGTGGGTTGCAGGTTCGATTCCTGCACAGCCCACCAGGCAAAGCAAGGAGCAGTGCAGGTAAACCAGGGTCGGACGCCCTGGTTCTTCCTTTGCATTCCCGGTGGAGGTATCGCCGACCACTTTGGCACCCAAGCTTACGCCTGGAGGCGGCAAATAACCCATCGGCTTTCAACCCCGGTGCTACATTTAGGGCAACGTGCGGACTATGGGAGTTAGCAACCGAAAGATATCAAACAAGCAAAACCTTCTGAGCCTGCTGGGGTTGCTGATCTGGGGCGTGGTTTCGTTCCTCTACCTACCCGATAGCTACCAGGCCTTCAGCTTTCTCTTCTTGATCCCCTGGGTCTGGAAAGACGGCCCCCAGAGCATGCGCTGGGTGGTACCGCTGGTTTTCATCTATACCATCGTGCAACACCTGTACCCCAAATCCAATCTGAACCTGGACAGTTTGCTGGTTACGATGCTTCCGGGTTTGGCAGCGCTGGGTTTTGTGGCCTGGCTGCGCGAGCGGGATCGGCGTTCGCAGAAGGAACTCGAGGACTCCCTGCGCTTCATGCACCTGCTCGAGGAGGGCAGCCTGAACATCAGCACCGCCAACGACCCACTGGAGCTAACGGAAAACGCCATGACCTCGCTGCATAACCTGAACATTGCGCCCCACCTGGCCTTTGTGCGTTTCCGAGAGGGCAAGCCGGTGGTGGTGAGCGCCCGCGGCGCGCTGGAGCGCTACCGGGGGCGGCACCTGCCCCAGCAAAAGCTGAGCACCCACGCCAGCCTGACCGACACCTTTGTGGTGGGCAACTACCTCGAGGGCATCCCCGAAAGCGCGGGCTGGTCTACCGCAGCGGTGCCGGTTTCGGCGCGCCAGAAGCGCCCCCTGGGGGTGGTGATTCTGGCCCGGGAGGGCAATAAGCCCTTCCAGTCCGACGAAAAGGCCATGGCCAACTCGCTGGCCAGGGTGATGGGAGCCCAGCTGGGGCAGATGGAAGCCCTCAAGCACCTCGAGGATGCCTACGACGGTACGCTGCGGGCCTTAGGTCTGGCCCTGGAATTCCGCGACCACGAAACCCAGGGCCATACCAAGCGGGTGGTGGCCTGGGCCGACCAGCTCGCCCAGGATTTGAACCTGGATGCCACCATGCGCAAGTTCCTTCGCTGGGGCGCCTACTTGCACGATATCGGAAAGCTGTCCATCTCCGATCACATCCTCCGCAAGCCCGACAAGCTCGACGAGGAAGAATGGGAGATCATGAAAAGCCACGTCATCAAGGGCTGGGAAATGCTTTCGCGGGTGCCGTTTTTACCCCAGGAGACCCTGGAAGTGGTGCGCTACCACCATGAAAACTGGGATGGCAGCGGCTATCCCGACGGCCTCAAAGGCCAGGACATCCCCATCCTGGCTCGCATCTTTGCAGTGGTGGACACTTTCGACGCCCTCTACAGCCCTCGCCCCTACAAGCGGGCCTGGAAACCGGCAGAAATAATCGAGGAGCTGCATCGCCTGCGCGGAAAGAAGCTCGATCCCAAGCTGGTGGATATCTTCATCAAACGCATCACCTCGCCTTCCGGCAAGGAGACCAT
Source organism: Meiothermus sp. (assembly GCF_025056915.1). GTDB lineage: Bacteria > Deinococcota > Deinococci > Deinococcales > Thermaceae > Meiothermus. Next base: position 2,511 of record NZ_JANWVH010000018.1, read on the forward strand.
GGAGATGGCCAACCCCAGCAAAACCAACGTAAAAGCCTGATGGAGCCCGGGGCCAAAGGTCAGATTTGGGCGAAGTCCAAAATATACTGCCCCTGGCCGGCAGACCGAATCAAAGCATCGCTGACCGCTGCGGGGGGAGCTCTTTATGGGAATCAAAGGGGTTTCCCAGAACACAGCCCTCGGCAATTCCCCAAACACCAGCAGCTGCTCCACGATAAAATAGCTGACCATGCAGCTATTTCCACCGCTCTACGACACCCCTCTGGCCGAGCTTTTTCACACTCGAGTCCCTGCGGGAGAGCCCTGGGCCTGGGTGCTGTGCCAGCGCATTCTGGCGGACGAGACCCTGGCCAGACGCCTGCTAAGTGAGCCGCTGAGCCCCGGAATGGCCGACTGGATCGGCCAGGAGTTGGGGCACCTGCGACGCGAGTTAGAGCACCTCAAAAAACAATACCCCTTTTCGGAGTTCGGCAATCGAACACCCAGCGCTGCCGAGAGCGCCCTGCTGAAGGTGCTGCTGGAAGGTTCGCCCGCCTCCTTGCAACACTTCTATCGGACCTTTGGCTATGGGATTTATGTTCACCATACGGCCTTCCTGTTTAGCCGCCAGATGCAGGCCATCGAAAAACCCGACCCGGCCAGCTTTGACGACCTGGTCGGCTATTCCCGCCAAATTCACTCCCTGCGCACCAACGTGGAGCGCTTCTTGGCCGGAAAGCCTGCCGTTCCCATGCTCCTCTATGGGGCCAGGGGTTCTGGCAAATCCACCTCGGTCAAGGCCCTGCGCACCCACTATGCCGATCGGGGGCTGAGGCTGGTCGAAGTGCTTTCGGAGGGTCTGGAACAACTTCCAGCCCTACTGGAACTGCTGTCGCCCCTGCCTTACAAGTTCGTGCTCTACATGGACGACCTGGCCTTTGCCAGCGACGACGAACGGTTCCACAAGCTCAAGGCCCTGCTGGAAGGGGCGGTCTATGAGCGGCCCGCCAATGTGCTGGCCGTGGCCACCTCCAACCGCCGCAACCTGGTTGCCCAGCACTGGTCAGACCGGCCCGCCCCCGATGCCAGCGACCCCGCCTCCTGGGACACCTTACAGGACAAGCTGGCCCTGGCCGACCGCTTCGGTCTGGTGCTCACCTTTCCCCCTTTCGACCAGCAGCTCTACCTGGAAGCCGTGGCCCACATCCTGGGGCATGAACTCAACGAGGCCACCCGCAAAGCTGCCCTGCAATTTGCCCTGGATGGCCGGGGCTTCTCGGGCCGAACTGCACGGCATTTTGCGCAACAGCACATGGGCTGAGGCTCAGGCGCTCAAGACGACCAGATTTCAGCAAACGACTATCGCGCTCTTCACAGACGTGGCCGCCCCCGAAAACGAGAAGGGACAAAGAGACGTGCCTCACCGAGGTGAGGCACGCTTGTCTGCGTTGCGTCTGGGCCAAAACGCATGTTTTCGAGTTTCCAGGCGACCACTGTTCTGTTCAGGACAAAGCTTTCTTATAGTCGAAATAGGTCTAAATATGTGAAGAGCGCTCTAAGCGAATCGCTCGTCGGGCTTGAGCAGAATCTGGCGCTTGCGCTCGAGGGCCGCCCCAATAAATCCGGCAAAAGGCGGCGAAACCCGCATGGGGCGGCTGGAAAGCTCGGGGTGGGCTTGCAGGCCAATAAAGAAGGGGTGATTGGGCAGCTCGATGGCCTCCACCAGCCCCTCTCCTCGCCCCTGCACCCCCGGCGTCACCGCCGAAACCGTCAGGCCGCCCTCGATGAGACGCTGGACATACACCGGGTTTACCTCGTACCGGTGGCGGTGCCGTTCGAAGACCAGTTCCTTGCCGTAAAGCTTGTAAAGCAAAGTTTCGGGGTGGATGCGCATGGGCCAGTTGCCGAGCCGCATGGTGCCCCCCATGCCTTCGACCTCCAACTGCTCGGGCATCAGGTCTATCACCGGGTGGGGGGTGTACGGGTCGAACTCGGTGCTGTTGGCCCCCTCGAGGCCCAGCACATTCCGAGCGTATTCAATCACCGCAATTTGCAGCCCCAGGCAGATACCAAAGTAGGGCACCCGGTTCTCCCGGGCATAGCGGGCCGCCCAAATCTTGCCTTCCACCCCCCGGATGCCAAACCCCGGCCCCACCAGCACCCCATCCACATCGCCCAACAATTCGGCAGCCTTGCCCAGGTCGGTGATGTCCTCGGCGTTAACCCACTTCACGTTGACCCGCGCATCGTGGGCAATGCCCGCGTGGCGAAAGCCTTCCAGAATGCTCAGGTAGGCATCGGGCATCTTGACGTATTTGCCCACAAAGGCCACCGAGACCTCATCGGCAGGCTGCTTGAGTTTGCGTACAGCATTCTGCCAGAAGGTCAGGTTGGGCTGAATTGGCTCCAGGCCCAGCTTTTTCTCCACCACCCGTCCCAGGCCCTGCTCCTCCAGCACCAGCGGCATCTCGTAGAGAAACTGCACGGTGGGGCTGCTGAAAACCTCTCCTGCATGCACGTTGGTAAAGAGGGCCACCTTTTTACGCACATCCTCCGGCACCATCTTCTCCGAACGCAGCACCAGCACATCAGGCTGGATGCCCACCCCCCGCAGGGTAGAGACCGAGTGCTGGGTGGGCTTGGTCTTAAACTCCTCCGAGGTCGCCAGGTAGGGCACCAGGGTCAGGTGCAGGTACATGAGGTCCTGGTCTTCTTCATCGAACTGAAACTGCCGGATGGCCTCCAGGAAAGGCAGGCTCTCGATGTCGCCCACTGTGCCGCCCACCTCCACCACCACGATATCGGCGTTTTGCTCGTGGGCGGTGCGGCGGATGCGCTCTTTGATCTCGTCGGTGATGTGGGGAATCACCTGCACGGTCTGGGAGAGGTACTCCCCGCGCCGCTCTTTTTGGATGACCGAGAGGTAGACCTGCCCGGTGGTGATGTTGTTGGCGCGGGACAGGTCAATGTCCAGGAAGCGCTCGTAGTGGCCGATGTCCAGGTCGGTTTCGGCCCCATCACCGGTGACAAACACCTCGCCGTGCTCGTAGGGCCGCATGGTGCCCGCGTCCACGTTGACGTAGGGGTCAATCTTGATGGCGGTCACCCGGTAGCCGCGCCCCCGCAGGATGGCCCCCAGGCTCGAGGTGAGGATACCCTTGCCCAAACTGCTGACCACACCGCCCGTAACAAAAATGTATTTCACAACAAACCCCCGTCCTGCGCCGGAGCCTGTCCAGCGCTCATAAAGCTCCTTTTCAAACGCTCAACCGGTACGGTGGAGCCGCCTAACTATCACGGGACTTGATCGTACCACGACCTGCCCCCCCTGTGTCCAGCCGCGCGCGCACAGTTAGCCCCTGGGCTTTGCAAAAAAGTTTGACTTGGTACAATCTGGGTATGGCCGGGGCCATTCAACTCTCGCACCAGGTTGCGCCGGGCATTTTTGCCATTCCGGTGCCCATCCCCTACCCCTTCAGGTACGTGAACTGCTACCTGCTGATGCCCAGTCCCGGTTCCTCCGATGGCCCGGCCCTGCTGGACTGTGCCCTGGACACCACCGAGGCGAGGGCCGGTCTGGAGGCGGCCCTGCGCGAGCACGGGCTGGAATTCGGCGACCTCGAGCGCCTGATCGTCACCCACCACCACCCCGACCACTACGGCCTGGCCGGGCTGATTGAAGCCAAAGGCCCCAGGGTGTGGATGCTGGACGTGGAGCTAAGGCGCGGCCACATCTTCTGGACCGAACCCGAGCGCATGAACCAGATGGGGCAGGCGCTTTTCCACCAGCACGGCGTTGCCGATGAATACCTGGCCGACCTTAGCCAGGAGATGGCCAAAACCCGCAGCCGGGTGCATCCGGCACAGAACCCACAGACCTTCCGCGATGCCGAAACCCTTACGCTGGCCGGTATGCACTACCGGGTGGTCTGGACCCCCGGCCATGCCGACGGCCACGCCATGTTGCTGCGCGAGGCGGACGGAGTGCTTTTGGCCGGGGATCAGATCCTGGAGCGCATCTCCCCCAACATTGGCCTCTGGGCTTACTCCTACCCCAACCCCCTGAAGCACTACTTCGAGTCGCTGGAAAAAACCGCTGCTCTGGGGGCCTCACAGGCTTTGCCGGGGCACTACCGGCCCATCCTGGACATTGCGGGCCGCACCGCCGAGCTGAAAGCCCATCACCACGAACGCCTGGGCTATCTGCTGAACCTTCTGAAGCCCACCCCACAGACCTGCTGGCAGGTATCGCTCGAGCTTTTCCCCGGCAACCTCAACCTGGCCCAAAGGCGTTTTGCCTGGTCGGAGACCCTGGCCCACCTGGAGTACCTGGTGGCCGAAGGGAAGATAAAGAGGCTCGATCTAGACGGGATTGTCCACTACTGCCGCTAACCCCAACCCTCCCCCGCCCCAGGCTCGACCCTTCAGGCCATTTATCCCCGCTTTGGGGCGCTAACCTGGGAACACAGGAGGAGAGCCATGAGCAAGGTCTACAAGAAAGTGGAGCTGGTCGGCAGCAGTGCGGAAAGCCTCGAGGACGCCATCAAAGTGGCGCTGGAACGGGCCCGCAAAACCCTGCGCAACCTGGACTGGTTCGAGGTCAAGGAGATTCGCGGTAGCCTGACCGATGGCTACGTAAATACCTACCAGGTGACACTTTTGGTGGGGTTCCGGCTCGAGGAGGCCTAGTTCACCAGGCCAGGGCCATACCGTCGGCGCGGGGCTCGGTGGCCGCCAGGAAGGCATCCGCCGGTTTCAGAATGACCTGACCCCGGCCAAACGAGGCCCACTCGCTCTGCAAGACCACCTCGTGCCCGCGCTCTTTGAGGCCAAAGACCAGGTGGGCGGGCAGGCTGGGCTCGAGCTCCACCTGCTGGCCCCGCGTCCACTGCCAGCGGGGCGCGTCCAGGGCTGCCTGGGGGTTCATCCCATAGTCTTCCAGGTTTACCACCACCTGCAGATGCCCCTGGGGCTGCATGTGCCCCCCCATCACGCCAAAAGGCCCCAGGGGCTTGCCATCGCGGGTCAGGAAACCGGGGATGATGGTGTGGAAGGGCTTCTTGGCGGGGGCATACTGGTTGGGGTGCCCGTCCTCGAGCACAAAACAGGCCCCCCGGTTCTGGAGCGAGATACCGGTTCCGTCCACCACAATGCCCGCCCCAAAGCCCATGTAGTTGGACTGAATCAGGGAAACCTGTAGCTCCCCATCGGCAGCAGCCAGATACACGGTGCCCCCTTGGGGCGCACCAGCCTGCACCGGCAAGGCCCGCTCGCCAATCAGCCTGCGGCGCTGGGTCAGGTAGTCCGCTGCCAACAGTTCGTCGGGCGAAACGGTCATGAAGCGCGGGTCGGCCACGTACTTTTGCACATCGGCAAAAGCCAGCTTCATAGCCTCTATCTGGAGGTGAAAGCCCTCCACCGAGTCGCGTGGATACCGCCCCAGCTCAAAGCCCTCCAGGATTTTCAGGGCCATCAGGGCGGCCATGCCCTGCCCGGCAGGAGGAATCTCGTGCACTTCCAGCCCCCGGTAGCGCACCGAGAGGGGCTTCACCCACTCCGAACGGTAAGCAGCCAGGTCGGCCCGGGTCAGGTAGCCTCCGGTGGCGGCGGCAAAATCGGCCATCTGGGCGGCCAGCTTACCCCGGTAGAAACTCTCGGCGCCGGTACGGGCAATCTCCCGCAGGGTTTCGGCGTGGCGCGGGCTGCGCCAGACCTCGCCAGGCCGGGGCGCACGGCCTCCCGGCATGAACACGTCCTTGAAGGGCTGGAAACAGGGGTCGTTCAGGGGGCCATAGATGGCCTCGATGCGGGGCCAGGTGCGCCCGACCTCGGGGGTAACCGCAAAACCCTCCTCGGCGTAGCGGATGGCCGGGGCGAAGAGTCGCTCGAAGGGCAGCCGGCCAAACTTTTCGTGCAGCGCCCGCCAGGCCGAAGGCGCGCCGGGTACCGTGACCGGCAGCCAGCCCCGGATGGGTACCTGCCCGCTACCGGCAAAAGTGGCCAGGTCGAGACCTGCCGGGCTCGCACCATAGGCGCTCAGGCCGTGGAGGTTCTGGCCGTCGTGTACCAGGGCAAAAGCATCGGAGCCAATGCCGTTGGAGGTGGGCTCGAGCACCGTCAGGGCAATGGCCATCGCCACCGCAGCGTCCACCGCATTGCCCCCGGCCAAGAGCATCTCCATACCGGCCAAAGCGGCCTGGGGCTGGCTGGTCGCCACTGCGCCCCGCTTGCCGGCCACCACATTGCGACGGGAGGGATAGGGGTACTGGTTGAGGTTCATCACAGAAGACCTTTCTTTACAAAAAGAAATATCGGGAGCCCTTCCGAAACAACCCAGCCCTGTAGATAAGGCGAAAACTCCGTGGCTTCCACAGTCGCGACGAGTTTTCCTGCCATTGAAATTATACGGTGAGTTCCGATGACTGAAGGCAAATGCCTGACAAAGACGTGTACACTTGTGCTCTATCGGGACATACCTGAAGCTTGCTTTGTTTCGCCCGGCACTGACCAAGGGGCTCGGACTTTCAGCTCGGTTGGTCTTCACTCCGGCTCTTCCCACCGCATGGGCCGAATCTGCACACACTTACCGCCCTCCAGCACGAGTTCGGTGGCACAGAACATGGCCCGTCCTGTGGCGGCCTTGAAGGGCGTGGGCCGCTGGGTGATGAAGCGCCCCAGAAAGCTCTCTATTTCACCGCCAATAATCGAGTGGATGGGGCCGGTCATACCCACATCACACTGAATGGCCGTTCCATTGGCCAAAAAACCCGCATCGGCGGTCTGGACGTGGGTGTGGGTACCCAGCAGGGCCGCTATCTTGCCGCCCAGGTAGTGCCCCAGGGCGTATTTCTCGCTGGTGGCCTCGGCGTGCACCTCGAGCAAGGCGTAATCGTGCGGCACCTCAGCCAGCAGGGCCTCGGTGGTGCGGAAAGGGTCGTAGAGGTTCAGGCCCATGTCCACCTGCCCCATCACCTGCATCACCAGCAACCGCTCTTTGCCCGCTTCCAGTACCCAGTGGCCCTGGCCAGGGGTGCCGGGCGGGTAGTTGAGGGCGCGGATGATGGGCTCGGTTCGGATGAGTTCATAGATGTCTTTGTGGTCCCAGGCATGGTTGCCCAGGGTGATGAGGTCAGCCCCCGCCTCCCGCAGTTTTTTATAGGCAGGTTTGGACAAACCTTTGCCGTGGTGGGCGTTTTCTCCATTGACAATCACCAGGTCGTAGTGGGGGCGCAGGTCGGGCAGGTGCATCGCCACCGCACGTAAACCAGGGTCGCCAAAAACATCCCCAACAAACAAAACACGCATGGGCCTAGCTTATCGTGCAGGCGAAGCTGGTGAGGTGTAAAAAACCACGCCCGTCGGGTGCGGGTTGGCATGAATAGCCGGGTGGCCGAGGGTCTGTGGCCGATGGCAGGGGGCCGGTGGTGGTCACGCAAGGATACCCGTACACTCCATAAGAGCAAAAGCCCCCGTGCCCTCTCGAAGGGTGGGTTGGGGTTTCGGACTAGACCCCCCATCGGCTGGTTGCTTGGAGGGCCAGCCACCACACAGGCCAGGGCTGAACTCGCTCGCCCTTAGGCAGGGTTGCACGGGCTTTTGTGCGGCAACTAGGTTTTGCGCTGGTCGGCGGTACCGGGATAGAGGGCCTTTAGCTCCCCCCACAGCCGTTCTGGGTTATCCACGGGGAGCCGACAAGCCCCCTGCCGGCAGAGATAGGCCAGCCCCGGCGAGCGGTTTCGCAAGACCGGCAGCGAGCTCGGCGGCCCGAAGGCCAGGGTGGTCAGGGGCAAGAACCATTGGCGAACCGGAAGGGCGAGTTCTGAAGGCGTGACCAGGGCCAGCTCGCTGCCCTGGGTGCCCACCAGATGCGCCTGGAGCAGCGCCGGGAAGCCAAAAGCGTTGTGTAGCAGATTCTGGGCGTAAAACTGCACCGCCGACAAAGCGGCCTGGTGCCAGTCGGGGCGTTCGTACAGCGCCGCCAGGCGGAACAAGAGCTCGGCTGCGGAGGCATTCCCCGATGGGTAGGGCCCATCGTAGGCGTCCCGCACCTTGACCGGCAGGGTCGGGTCGAGCGAGTCGCGGAAGCTTCCCTCGGGCTCCTTGAAGTGGGTCAGGATGGCCTCGGCCAGATGCCGCGCTGTCTCGAGCCACTCCATCTCCCCCGTAGCCTCGAAAAGCGCCAGCAGGCCCAGCCCATAGTGGGCCTGGTCGCTCAGATAGGCCTGGGGCTGGAGCCGCCCCCCCCGCCAGGCGTGCCGCAAAAGACCTTCCTGGTACATTGCCTTCAAGACAAACTCAGCATTTTTTCGGGCTGCCTCAATGTACCCAGGTTCCCCCAACCAGCGGCCCGCATCGGCGAGGGCCCGCAGCATCAGGCCGTTCCAGTCGGCCAGCACCTTGTCGTCGGTCAGGGGTGGGGTGCGCTGTCGGCGGGCCTCGTAAAGCCTCTGCCGCACGCGCGCAACCCAGTTTTCAAAGGCTTCGGGCCCCAGGCCCAGGTGTTGCATCAGGGCCTCATCGGGGATGCGCCGCTCGAGGACGTTGGTGTGCTCCCAGTTTCCGGTTTCCGAAGCCCCAAAAAGCAGGAGGGCCGCCTCGGCCTCAGGCCCCAGGATTTCGCGGATTTCGGCCTCCTGCCAGACGTAATACTTGCCCTCCACGCCCTCCGAGTCGGCATCCTGGGCCGAGTAGAAGCCCCCTTCCGGCCCGGTCATCTCGCGCAGCACATAGTCCAGGGTCTCTTTGGCAATCCGCCGGTAGCGGCGGCGCTCAGCCGCACCGGCCTGGCCCAACAGGCTCGCCCCCGCATAGATGCGGGCCAGCTGCGCGTTGTCGTAAAGCATCTTCTCGAAGTGAGGCACCCGCCAGATGTGGTCTACTGCATAGCGGTGGAAACCGCCCCCCACCTGGTCGTAGAGGCCCCCTTCCGCCATGCGGCTCAGGGTCAGTTGCAGATGCTTCCAGGCCGCATCGTCACCCAACCAGGCCTTAGACAGCAGGTACGCGAGGGCGGGCGACTGGGGAAACTTGGGCGCCCCGCCAAACCCCCCGTAGGCCGGGTCGAAGGCCCTTGATAAACCCGCCAGGGCTGCCTGATGCAGGTTCTCGGGCAACTCACCGGCTCTGGGCTTTAGCTGACCCTGCAGGAAGGCCGTAAGCTGCTCGGCATTCTCCAGCACATCTTTTTGCTGATGCTGCCAGGCGTTGTGAACCCCCATCAACACCCGACGGAAGCCCGGCATGCCCGGGCGGTCCTGGGGAGGCCAGTAGGTGCCACCAAAAAAGGGCCGCAGGTCGGGCATCAGGAACATATTCATGGGCCAGCCACCCGCGCCGGTCATGGCTTGCAGAGCCGACATGTACACATGGTCCACGTCGGGCCGCTCCTCCCGGTCTACCTTGATGGGCACGAAGTGCGTATTGAGAAAGGAAGCTATTTCCGCGTCTTCAAAACTTTCTCGTTCCATCACATGACACCAGTGGCAGGTGGCATAGCCCACCGAGAGAAAGATGGGCTTGTTCTCGGCCCTGGCTTTGGTAAAGGCTTCCTCGCCCCAGGGGTACCAGTCCACCGGATTATGGGCGTGTTGCAGCAAATAGGGGCTGCTCTCTTGGGCAAGACGGTTCGGCACTCGCTCAGGGTAGCCCCGGGTGACTAAACTGAAAGTAGTGTGACTCGCCTGGCGCCCTCGCTTCAAATCCTCCGGTACCTGAGCCACCGGCTGCTGGCCGGCCTGATTGACCTCGGGGTGATGACGGGGTTGCAGTTTGGTATTGCAGGTTCGGCCAATGCCCTGTTTCCCCCCACTCATCCGGGCCACCACTTTTCCGCCGAGGGCCTGATTCTTTTTGGGGTGTTCTCGCCGCTGGCCTGGTTCTTGTACGCTGTGCTACCCCTAACCCGCACGGGGGCCACCCTGGGCAAGGAGATTGTGGGGATTCGGGTGGTGGGGCGGAACGGCCAGAAGCCATCGCTGCTACAAGCCTTCATGCGCGAAAGCGCCGGGCGCTGGTTGAATGCAATGGTGCTGAATTTGGGACTATTGTTTGTTTTTTGGGACAGGGACCGGCAAGCCCTGCACGACATGGTGGCCGATACCTTCGTGGTCTGGCGAAAAAACCGGGGGCATTTTTCCTGAGCCAGTGAGTTAGAGCGCTCTACACATATTCTGAGCCATTCGAGTTCGACAAAGCCCGGTTCTGAACCGAACAGTGGCGGCCTGGAAACTCGAAAACATGCGTCCCGGCCCAGACGCAACGCAGACACTTGTCCCTTCTCGTCTTCGTGGGCGGCCACGTCTGTGAAGAGCGCGATGGTGCGCTTCGAGGAACAATACCAGCCTTGCTTGAACGCTTTGCATACGGTTAAATCCTGTGTCGCATTAAAGCCCAAAAAAACCACCCGCACGGTGAGCGAAATAAGTCAATCCTGGCCTGGACTCGCTCTGTTCCTCCCAAGGGAGGCCAGGTGGGGTGGCTGACCTGGCCCTTCACGCAAGCAGCCGATGGGGGGTCTTTCCGATACCCTCCCAAACCCTACCTGTGCAGGGCTATCACTCTTTGGAATCTGTGGGCGTGGATGGGTTTCTTTACGACCGTGTATTGAAGCGGTGCGTCGAAATAGGGGTTAGGGCGTAGAAGGCGGGTGTCGGAGGCCCACCCCTCACCACCGACCACCTGCTCCCATCCTGTGTTTCCTTAAAAGTTGCTTGTACGCCGAAAGGTGGTTCCGGGTGCAGCCGTTTTGACTGAGCGGGGTGCGTGAGGCTATAGGTTTAGTAGATACCGGCGCACTTTTCAAGACGTGCCTGACGTTTGCTACACTGGTAGGTTGTGAGCAGCAACACCAAGACCCGCAGCCAAAGCAAGCCTGCTACCCGCACGCCGGCCATGTACAAGGTCTTGTTGCTGAACGACGACTACACCCCCATGGACTTTGTGGTGTTTGTCCTGATGCGCTTTTTCAAGAAAAGCGAACTCGAGGCCACCCGCATTATGCTTCAGGTACACCACGCGGGGGTGGGAATCGCAGGCGTTTATCCCTTTGAAATCGCCGAAACCAAGGCCAATCAGGTCATGGAGCTGGCGCGCGCCGAGGGGCATCCGCTGCAATGCACCATCGAACCGGAGTAGCACGCCTGGGCTCTTGCCCTGAGATGCGCCCGATGGCGTATGGTCTATGGTTCGGGCCAAAAGCCAGTCGCCAAGGCCTTTACATCGGTCATATTTGATGCTGGCTTCTCAGTATCCAAGGTGTGAAAAGCACAAACGAGCGCCCCCGGCCAGGGTAGGGTTGTGCTGTGTTTGTCGCTCCTCATGCAAACCGCTGGTACAGGCTCGCCTTCTGGCTGGCAGTTCTGACCATTATTTACAACCTGCTCGAGGGCCTGGTCTCGGTCTGGTTTGGCCTGTCGGACGAGTCGCTGACCCTGTTTGGCTTTGGCCTGGACAGCTTTATCGAGATGATTTCAGGCATGGGCATTCTGGCCATGGTGCTGCGCATCTGGAAGCATCCCGGCACCCCCAAGGGCCACTTCGAGAAAACCGCCCTCCAGATCACCGGCACGGGCTTCTACGGGTTGGTGGGAATCCTAACGGCCATGGGGCTTTACAATCTGGCCACCCAGCACAAGCCCGAGACCACCCTGGCCGGCGTCGTCATTGCCATCATCTCGATTTCGTTGATGTGGGCGCTGATTCACTACAAAACCCAGGCTGGCGTGGCCCTGGGCTCGGAGGCCATCCTGGCCGATGCCAAATGCGCACGGGTCTGCATGTACATGTCGGGGCTGCTGCTGGCTTCCAGCCTGATTTATGCCGTTAGCGGCATCTGGTTTGTGGACAGCCTGGGGGCTTTGGGGCTGGCTTACCTGTCCTTCACCGAGGGCCGCGAAGCCTTTGCAAAGGCCAACGGGGTCGAGTGTGGGTGTCATGTCCGCTGAAGGGCCGGTAGCGGGTTCACAGCAAACGGCTTTGACCCTGGCGCAACGCCCATCACGACCGTACCTCGGTCGGGCCTCGGATTGCTCGCCGCGCTCGGAAAGAGGCATCTGAGCAGGTTTCTGACTGCCATCCAGGTTTCTGCGCCCAGTATTTTTTTACCCTGGGGGTGACCGGGCTGGCACCGGCATCCGAACGGTTGAGGTGACTACCTGGCTTATCCGTCAGCTGTTGCGCTCCTCAAGACGTGACCGCCCACCCAGGCGGACCTTGTTCCGTCGGGGACAAAGCATTCTCGAAGTCAAACGGCTCAGGATATGACTCTCTGGATACTCAAGCTGTGCGCGGGCAGCAGGAGCTTGGCATCCGCCCCCTGTCCCCTAATCCCAAACCCCTGCTCCACCCGTCTTCGACCAAAGCAGTTTGCGAGGTGTTTTAGGAAGGGCGGTATCAGGTGTCCAACACAACATGTAACCCTCAAACAAGGTTCGGCGGGTCAGGCGCTGGGGTTCCCGGTTCGGAAATGCATAATGGCACAATCTAGCGTCACCTCCTTGCTACACTGGGCAATGGAAATATGGAAGCACCGCTGACCCCCGCTTTGGAGCAGTCTATTCGTCGCGCGCTTCAGATGGCCCTCGAGCGCGGGCATGAATACGCCGGTCTGGAACATTTGCTCCTTGCTTTGCTCGACGACCCCGATGCCAGCCGGGTTCTGCGCCAGACCCGGGTTAACCTGGAACACCTGCGAATGCTGCTGGAGGAATCGCTCAGACAGTTCGAGAGCAATCCGGGTCAGGAGCCCGAACCCACCACGGCCTTCCAGCGGGTCATCCAGCGCGCGGTGTTGCAGATGCGCTCCGCTGGGCGCGACCAGGCCAACGGGGCCAATGTGCTGGTCGCCATCATGGACGAGCGGCAGTCGGCGGTCTATGCCTTGCTGGAGGAACTGGGCCTGAGCCGGCTTGACCTGACGGCAGCCATCTCCCGGGGTGCCCTGCCCAAGGGCACCTCACCGCAGATAGAGCCGGTCAGAGCCGGCGAGGAAAGCGAAGGGGTGGCCGATAACCCGCTCGAGGCCTACTGCACCAACCTGACCGAACGCGCCCGCCGGGGCGAACTCGACCCGCTGATTGGGCGGGAACGGGAACTCGAGCGCATCCTGACCACCCTGGCCCGCCGCCAGAAGAACAACCCCCTCTTAGTCGGCGACCCCGGCGTGGGCAAGACCGCTTTGGTGGAGGGGCTGGCCCAGCTCATTGTGAAGCCCGACCAAAGCCCTATGCCCCTGCTGCCCGAGCGCATCCAGGGGGCCGAGGTTTTTGCCCTGGACATGGGCAGCCTGCTGGCCGGAACCCGCTACCGGGGCGACTTCGAGGAGCGGGTCAAGGCCGTCATGAAGGCCCTCGAGGCCCACCCCAACGCCATTTTGTTCATTGACGAAATTCACACCATTGTGGGCGCAGGCTCGACCACCGGCTCCACCGTGGACGCCAGCAACCTGCTCAAGCCCGCCCTCACCGGAAGGCTCAAGTGCATCGGCGCGACCACCTTTGCCGAGTACAAGCACTTCGAGAAAGACCGGGCCATTGCCCGGCGCTTCCAGAAAATTGACATCGGTGAGCCCTCCCCTGACGACGCAGTCAAGATTCTGGAGGGGCTCAGGCCCCGGCTGGAGGCCCATCACCGGCTGACCTACACCAAGCAGGCCCTGGAGCGTGCGGTGGAGCTGGCCGCCCGCCACCTTTCCGAGCGGCGCCTGCCCGACTCGGCCCTGGACGTGCTCGACGAGGCCGGGGCCGCCCAGGCCCTGCTGCCACCCAGCCGGCGCAAAAGCCGGATTGGGGTGGCCGAGGTGGAGGCCACGGTCGCCCGCATGGCCCGCATTCCAGCCAAGAACCTGAGCCGCGACGACGAGGCGGTGCTGGCCAACCTCGAGCAAGAGCTGAAGGGCGCAGTGTTTGGCCAGGAGAGGGCCGTCGAGGAAGTGGCCAGCGCCATCAAGCTCGCGCGGGCCGGGCTGCGGGACCCGCAAAAGCCCATGGGGGCCTATCTGTTCGCCGGCCCCACCGGCGTGGGCAAGACCGAGCTGGCCCGCCAGCTGGCTGCTTCGCTGGGAGTGCCGCTTTTGCGCTTCGATATGTCGGAGTACATGGAAAAGCACTCGGTCTCGAGGCTCATCGGCGCCCCGCCCGGCTACGTGGGCTTCGACCAGGGCGGCCTGCTGACCGATGCGGTGCTGCAAAACCCCCACTGTGTGCTGCTGCTGGACGAAATCGAGAAGGCCCACCCCGACCTTTACGCCATCCTGTTGCAGGTCATGGACTACGGCAAGCTCACCGACCACAACGGCAAGACCGTGGACTTCCGCAGCGCAGTGCTAATCATGACCACCAACGCCGGGGCCGCTGAGGCCAGCGAGCGGCGGGTGGGCTTCCTGGGCGGCACCAAGGCCGAGGCCAGCGACGAAGCCCTCAAGCGCCTGTTCACCCCGGAGTTTCGCAACCGGCTGGATGCGATTGTGCACTTCAACCCGCTTTCCCCGGCCATCATGCAGCAGATTGTGGGCAAGTTTCTGCGTCAGCTCGAGGCCCAGCTCAAAGAGCGCAAGGTCACGCTGGAAGTCTCCCCCGAGGCCCTGGCCTGGCTGGCCCAAAAGGGCTACGACCCGCTGATGGGCGCCCGCCCCCTGGCCCGACTGATCCAGGAAAAAATCAAAAAGCCCCTGGCCGACCTGCTTTTGTTTGGCCCGCTCAAGAATGGGGGGCGCCTGTGGGTGGTGGGCCAGGGTGAGGAAATCACCCTGAAAACCCATCCCTCCGACACCGTCCACCGTGCGTGAACCCCGCCTGAGCAACAGCGGCTGGCTGCTTCTGTGTCGGAGGGCGCTGGCAAGAGCGGCGCGAGCGGACATCCGTGCTCCATCGCGCTCTTCTCAGACGTGGCCGCCCACGAAAACGAGAGACAAAGAGACGTGCCTCACCTCGGTGAGGCACGCTTGTCTGCGTTGCGTCTGGGCCGAGACGCATGTTTTCGAGTTTCCAGGCCGCCACTGTTCAGAACAGGCTTTCTCAAACTCGAATGGCCCATAATGTGTGAAGAGCGCTCTAACGACCGGTGCGGGCGTTGCGGGGTTTGCGGTGGGTGGAGTTGAGGCTATCGGCCTCGGTCAGAAAGGCCTTGGCAAACCAGATGGCCTCACGCTGCTCAAAGGCGCGGGTGAGTCGCTCGAGTCGGGCCTCGAGTTGGCCAAGCTGGGCGAGCAACTGGGGTGTCCGGGGGTCTCTATGGCCCTCCAGGGTCGCCCGAATGGTTAGGGCAGCTTCCAGCAAGGCCTGGGCCTGCTCTGGCCCCTCCAGGTCGCTTAGCCTGGCGTAGAGTTGCCTTAGCTGGGCGACGCCCCGCTCAAAGGCCACCTGCTGGTAATCGGGGCCTGCGGCCACAGGTTCCGGCAGGGTTAGCCGATAGCGCTCCCGGCCCCGGGGTCCAAGCACCTCTGCTTCCAGTACGGGAGCCTCCACAGGAGCCTCCGAAAGGGGCTCGAGCCGCAGCAGCAGGGTTCGCACCTCACCAGGAGCCATCGGGCCCAGTCGGCCCTGCGCCCTTTCCCACACCCCCAAAAGCGGGGTAGCCCTTGCCCCAAGCAGCCGGAGTTCCACCCCATCCAGCACTGCCCCACGCAAAAAGGAGAGCTCTTCCAGCAGGGCTTCGGTCAGCTCTGGGGCCGCCTCGTCGGGCAAGAACAGATGGGTACCCCCACCCACCTCGGCCATGTAGGAGAGGAGGGCCTCGTTGTAGCCCAGGCCAATTCCGACCGTGCTGGTGTAGACCCCTTGCTGCGCCGCGCGGAGCACCTCGGCCGCGATGGCCTCGGGCCGGGTCAGGCCCTGGTTGGCCTGCCCATCGGTGAGCAGCAGCACCACGCGCAGCCGCCCCTGTTCTGAAAGCATCTGGCAGCCCACCCGCCAGCCCTGGAAGAGGTTGGTGCTACCCTGCGCGTCCAGGGTAGCCATGAAAAAGCGAGCCTCGCCCGCACCCACCCAGCCCTCGGAGCGCATCACCTCATCGTTGAAGGCCACCAACCCCAGGCGTACCTCGTGGCCGGCAAGGGTTTTGAGGATTCCTTCGGTGGCCTCCTTGGCGGCCTGCAAGCGGGTACCGGCCATGCTGCCCGAACGATCTATTACCAGCGCCAGGTCCAGCCGCCGGGCCTGCAAGCCCTCGCGTGGGGCCTGAATCTCCAACCGCAAGAGGTCTTCGCCGTTTATCCAAGCTCGTTGTGCCCGAATCTGTGTCACATTATCCTCCAAAGCCAGTATCCCGATGCCTGTTTTTTCGCTCGACGGAATGGGGGCGTTTCGCCTGTTTTTGCAAGGGGCTTTACAGTTCAGTCTGATTGAACACGTTTTAGGCCCACGAAAATGCTCCAGTCCTCCTCGCCATCCTCCGAAACGGCCAGGTGGTAGTGAAGGGGCTCGAGGTTCTTCTCGCTCAACAGGTTTTCCAGCGGGGCCACAAAGGTCCAGCGGAGCAGGCCGTCGCGGCGGATGAGGCTGCGGGGCTTGTGCTCAGGCCGCACAATCAAGACCAGCCGCCCCCCCGGCTTGAGCACCGGCAGCGCATCCCCAAGGTGACCCGAGAGCCAGTTGGCGTACTCGAACTCGGGGGGTTCGTCGTGTTCGGGGTCGAAGACGTGCTGCACGTACCAGGCGAAGGTCGGCGGGTGCAGCACCAGCAGGTCGGCCACCTCTTGGCCCACAGCCTCCACCAGGTCTGCAATGTCGAGCCGCTTGACCAGGCGGTTGTCCCCCTTCAGGTCGCTGCCCCAGGCCCGCCGGCCCAGCTCCAGGGCTTTTTGCACCACCGTCCCCTCACCGGCCATGGGATCCACCACCCATTCCCCTGGCAGGCTGTACCGCTCCACCAGCACCTCGGCGATGGCGGGGTTCAGGCCCTCGAGCCGACGAAGGCGCATATCGGTGGGAAAAATCCAGACAGGCCGGCGGGCCCAGTCGGGCTGGGCCCTGCGCCGGGCCAGCAGGCTGCGCCAGGCGCGCGCCTGGGCAGCTTGCTGGAGCTGGGCCAGCTCCAGTTCGCGCCGGTGATACCGGCTTTGGAGCTTGTGCAGTTCGGCAAAACTGGCCCCTGCCGCCAGCAGTTCCCGCAGAATGGGCCCCAGCGGCGGCTCGGCGCAGGCCAGGGGCAGCACCGTGTAGCGCAGGTGCTTGGAGCTGCTCAGCCCCAGCCGGTGGGTAAAGTGGGCAAAGGACTTGTGGTCGAGGCCCAGCAACGCCTGGGCGGTCTCTGGGTCGCTGGCTTTGGGCCGGCCCAGGTAGGCCCGGCCCTCCTGTAAAACCCTCTGGTAAACCTGATACGCCTTTGGCATACAGCTTCATTTTGCCGCTCGAGCGATTTCCGCTCGACGGAAGAACCCACACGTCTATGCTCCGCTCCAGGAAGGCCAGAGACCAGGAAAACGTGTGAAGCGGCCTTCCTGCGCTCGCTACCCCGGTTCGCTGGGCCGGTACACCAGGTCTGACCGTGGGCGGCGCGATGAGTGGAGGTGAGCATGTCCCAACCCAAGCCCCCCAGGTTCATCTGGCGCGACTGGATTCTCTCGGACCCCCTCGACCCAGACGGCTGCCGGCGATTTGGCTTGAGACCGGATGCCGTGACCTATTACTGGCACGGCTGGCTTTGGTTGTTCGATGGCCGTCGGATGCGGGCCCTCGCCCCGGTAAACCCCCAGGACCTGGCCCTCGACGTACAACAGCGCATCGCCCGCTGGCTCGAGCTTGGCCTGATGCCCCACGACGAAGACGACCCCGAACAGGTGCGTAAAGCCCAGCAAACCTGGCAGGATCTGGTTTACTCGGCCCCGAACCCCTGGTAGCAGCCCCAGCTCACTCGATGACGATTTTCTCCAGGCCAATCTCCGGCCTGGGGTACTCCATCTTCAAGCCTTCCAGGGTTTCGACCAGGATGCTGCTGACCAGCCAGTTGCGGTACCAGTTCTTGTTGGCCGGTATCACGAACCAGGGCGCGTACTCGGTGCTGGTCTCGCGGATGGCGTCTTCGAAGGCTTGCTGGTACTGGTTCCACAGTTTGCGGTCCTCGAGGTCGCCCTTACGAAACTTCCAGCGCTTCTCGGGGTTGTCCAGACGCTCCTGCAGGCGTTCGCGCTGCTCGTCTTTGGAGATGTGCAAGAAGAACTTGAGAATGGTGGTGCCCTCCTCGGCCAGCATCCGCTCAAACTCGCGGATGTGACGGTAGCGCCTTTGCCAGACCTCCTTGGGCACCAGGTTCTTGACCCGCACCACCAGCACATCCTCGTAGTGCGAGCGGTTGAAGATGACCAGTTCACCCTTGCGGGGCACCTGCTGGTGCACGCGCCAGAGGTAGTCGCGGGCCAGCTCGTGCTCGGTGGGTACGCCGAAGCTGGCCACCCGCACCCCGCTGGGGTCCACCCCGTCGAAGACCACCCGGATGGTGCCGTCCTTGCCCCCGGCGTCCATGGCCTGCAAGACCACCAGCACCTTGTGCTTGCCTTCGGCAAAAAGCAGCTCTTGCAGCTTTTCCAGGCGCTTGTTAAGCCCTTGGAGCGCGGCCAGGGCCTCCTCTTTGCCGCCTTTGAACCGGCTGGTGTCGTCGGGGTCGAAATGCTTGAGGCTGAATGAAGCGTTGGGTTCGATGCGGTAGGGTTTCATGCAGGGGATTTTATGCCAGGGGGTGATGGGGGTGCAAAGCGCCCGCCGCCCTACACGGAATCTCCCACCCTGCGGCAACGCCCGCTGGGGCAAAGCGGGCCAAATGACCTGTGCGGAGCCCAATCTTGGCAGCGGTGGTTTCAAGGAAGCATCTACCGACGGGATGTCCAACTTTAGATGCGCCAACAACCTTCAAGGGAACGCCAAGTGGGAGTGGAGGGTGGGTCTTCAACAGCGGCCTCCTGCACCCTGACTCCTGCTTGGGCACAGCGGTTTGCAAAGGGTTCAAGCGAGGGAGGTCTCGGCGGTCAAAGCTGACCTGGTTTGCTATCTTAAGCCTGGATTCAGCCAGGGGAGCTAGGGTTGAGGCTAGAAGGAGTTCGCGATGCCTTTAGCCCTAACCTACCCCCAAGCCACCCACCTGCTGCGCCGCGCAGCCGCCAGGGGGCGCAAGGAGGAAGCCCAAAAGCTGGTGGAGATGGGCCTGGAAGCGGCTGTGGACTGGCTGCTGCAAGACCCCGCGCCAGCACCTCCCTTCAAGACCGCCGCCACCCGCAACGAGCGGGGCCAGCAACACCGCGAGATAAGTCAGCTCTGGATCAACCACTGGCTCTCCACCCCCACCCCCGCCGCCGAGCGGATGGTGCTGTTCTGGCACGGCCTCCTGACCTCGGAGTTCCGCGAGACCATGGGGGCCCAGGGCATTGACTTCTGGAACCAGTTCGCCACCTTCCGCCAACTGGGCTACGGGCCCTATGGCGAGCTGCTCAGGGCCATGGCCCGCAATCCGGTCATGCTGCTTTATTTGAACAATGCCCAGAGCCGCAAGGAACACCCCAACCAGAACTGGGCGCGGGAGCTGCTGGAACTCTTTACCCTGGGCCCCGACCACTACACCGAGCAGGACATCCTGGAAGCGGCCCGGGCCTTTACCGGCTGGACGGTGCGGCTGGCGGGAGGGCAGCGCCCCCGCGAGGCCAGCGCCAACGTGCCCTTCGAGTTCGTCTTCAACCGCAACTGGCACGACCCCGGCGAAAAAACCTTCCTGGGGCAGCGGGTCAGAAGCGGCGACGAGGTGCTGGAAATCCTGATTGCTCATCCCCAGACCTACCGCTTTGTGGGACGCAAACTGCTCAAGTTTTACCTCTGCCCAGACCCCCCCGAGGCGCTGGTGCAGGAGGGGGCGCGGGTCTTCCAGAGCGGCGGAACCCGGGCCTTTTTGCGCTGGCTCTTCACCCACGAGGCCTTCTACCGGCCCGAGTACCGCAACGCCCTCATCAAAAGCCCCCTCGAGTACATGGTGGGGCTTTGGTACGCCGCCGGGGTGGAGCAGGTGGACTTCGAGGGGCGGGCCGGGCGGGCGCTGTACCAGGCCTTCGCGGCCATGGGCCAGATTCCCTTCGACCCCCCCAGCGTGGCGGGCTGGGACGGGGGCCTGGCCTGGCTGGCCGAGTCGCCCTTCCTGACCCGGCTCAACCTGCTGGCCGGCTTCGCTGGCCGCGAACGCCGCCTCGACCTCGAGGTCTTCATGGACGACGCCGGGGGCGCTTTGGCCCTGGTCAAGCCGGAGGCCCAACTTCTCTGAGACGAGGTTTCCATGAACCGACGCGACTTTATCCAGAAATCCCTGTTGACCCTGGCCCTAGGGCAGGGCGCGCCCTCGCTGCTCTCAAAAACTGCCTTAGCCGCCCAGTCCAAGGACAAAATCCTGGTGGTGGTCAACCTGTTCGGCGGCAACGACCAGCTCAACACCCTGGTTCCTTACCGCAACGAGCTTTACTACCGCCTGCGCCCCAACATCGCCCTCAAGCGCGAGGAGGTGCTGGATCTGGGCGCCAGCGGGCAAAAGCTGGGCTTTCACCCCGAGCTAAGGCCGCTGATGCCCATGTGGAACAGCGGCGAGCTGGCCATTATTCCCCAGGTCGGCTACCCCAACCCCAACCGCAGCCACTTCATCTCCACCTCCATCTGGCACACCGCCGACCCCTCCCGACGGCTGGAGACCGGCTGGCTGGGCCGCTGGGGCGACCTGCAGGACGACCCCTTCTGCGACACCTACCTGGGCGGAGCCACCCCCCAGGCCCAGATGGGCCAGCGGCGCAGCGCCCCTGCCATCCAGAGCATTGACACCTTCAGCATAAGGCTGCCCCGGCAGTTCGAGGAGGAGTTTAACAAAGAGGCCCGCCGCACCCGCAGCGGCACCGCCGAGGAGGTTCGCCAGGCTATGCTCTCGCTGCGGGGGGCCTTGGACAAAATCGGTCGGCTGCGCGAGGTCAGGAACCGCGCCCAGTACCCCGAGAATGCCTTTGGCCGGAGCATGGGCGACATCGCCCGCATGATTGCGGGGGGGCTGGGCAGCAGCGTCTACTACACCACCCTGGGCGGCTGGGATACCCACGCCGGGCAACCCCCCCGCCAGGCCGAGCTGCTGGGCTACGTGGCCCAGGCCCTGGCCGCCTTCCGCGCCGACATGAAGGCCATTGGACGGGACAAGGACGTGATGATCCTGGTCTTCAGCGAGTTTGGGCGGCAGGTGGCCGAAAACGCCTCCTTTGGCACCGACCACGGGGAGGGTGGGCTGATGTTCGTGCTGGGAGGGGGCGTGAAGGGCGGTCTGTTCGGCAGCGAGCCTGATTTGGAAGACCTCGAGCTCAACGCACTCAAATACAAGACCGATTTCCGCAACGTCTACGCCACGGCTTTGCGGTGGATTGCCGCCGACCCGCGGCAGGTGCTGGGGGGCGATTTCAGTCCACTAGCCTTGCTCTGACCCCAAGCGCAAACCGCCATTGAAATCAAGGTCTGGCCTGAACCTTTCTGCGGCTATGGCCGGATTGCTCGGGGAAGATTGGCACCAGCCCCCTCGAACACTTCTGCACACGCGCCCACCGATTCCAAGGAACGATGCCCCTCGAGCCCCTCCCGAGCGCGCAGGGATGGTTGGGGAGGGTATCGGACAGGACCTCCCATCGGCTGCTTGCGTGAAGGGCCAGGCCCGCAACCCCACCCGGTCTCCCCTTCGAGGTTGGGGAGGAACAGAGCGAGTCCAGGCCAGGATTGACTTGATTCGCTCACCGTGCGGGTGGGGTTGTACGGCTTTTATGCGCCACAGTATTGAGCTTTTCTAGTATGGTCGCCTGTGCGCCTGAAGATGTCAAAACTTGTTGTGCTCGGCTACGAGGGAAGGGTTGACGAGACTCAGGGGGTGCTTGGTTCAAGGGCGGTCTCGATGCGGTGTGGCCGGTTGCCAGGGCTCCAATCCAGGTTCAATGGCAGCATGCCTGGAGCCCGGGCTAGAAACATTATGTTTTTGACATAATACCCCCGATGAGGTATAATGCCTATTTAGGATAGAAAGCGCACACGTGGCGCTTTTTTTGTGCCCAGAACGCTACAGGAGATATTGAATGTCCCAGGTCCTACCCGTTGAAATCACCGACGAAGTCAAACAAAGCTTCATCAATTACGCCATGTCGGTCATCGTAGACCGGGCTTTGCCCGATGTGCGCGATGGCCTCAAGCCAGTTCAGCGGCGCATCCTC
Organism: Meiothermus sp.; assembly: GCF_025056915.1. Taxonomy (GTDB): domain Bacteria; phylum Deinococcota; class Deinococci; order Deinococcales; family Thermaceae; genus Meiothermus. The sequence goes on from NZ_JANWVH010000018.1 coordinate 24,679, forward strand.
TACGGAGCCTACCAGGACGGCGTGCTGCCCAACCGCAAGCACGTCAAGAGCGCCAAAATTGTGGGCGAGGTGATGGGCAAGTACCACCCCCACGGCGATGCGGCCATCTACGACACCATGGTGCGCATGGCCCAGGAGTGGAGCCTGCGCTATCCGCTGATTGATGGGCAGGGCAACTTTGGCTCCATTGACAACGACCCCCCCGCGGCCCCGCGCTACACCGAGGCCCGCCTCTCCAACCTGGGCTACGAGATGCTCCAAGACCTCGACAAAGAGACCGTGCCCATGGTGCCCAACTACGACGGCACCCAGGAACAGCCCGAGGTCTTGCCTTCGGCCCTGCCCAACCTGCTGGTCAACGGTGCAGCCGGTATCGCGGTGGGCATGGCCACCAGCCTCCCACCGCACAACCTCTCCGAGACCATTGATGCCCTGGCCCTGATGATTGACAACCCCGAGGTCACCCTGGAGGAAGTCATGAAGGTGCTGCCGGGGCCGGATTTCCCGACCGGGGCCAAGCTCTCCCGCCGGGGCATCAAGGAGGCCTACGCCACCGGACGCGGCAGCCTCAAGGTGCGGGCCCGGGTGCGCAACGAGGAAAAAAACGGGCGGGCCATGCTGGTCTTTACCGAGATTCCCTACCAGGTCAACAAGGCCGACCTCATCGCCCAGATTGCCAGCCTGGTGCGCAACAAGGTGATTGACGAGATTGCCGCCCTGCGCGACGAGTCCGACCGGCAGGGTATGCGTATTGCTGTTGAACTCAAGCGCGGCACCAACCCTCAGGTGGTGCTCAACAAGCTTTACAAGCACTCGCGCCTGCAAACCAGCTTCACCGTGAACCTGCTGGCGATTGTGAACGGCGAGCCCAGGGTGCTCTCGCTGTTGGAAATGATGCGCCACTACCTCGACCACCGGGGCGAGGTGGTGCGCAAGCGCACCGAGTACGAGCTGCGCAAGGCCAAAGAACGCGCCCACGTGCTGGAAGGGCTGCTGATTGCCCTCGACCACATTGACGAGGTCATCGCCCTCATCCGCGCCTCGCAGGACGCTGCGGAAGCCCGCGCCGGGCTGGTGAGCCGCTTCAACCTGACCGAGATTCAGGCCCAGGCCATCCTGGACATGCGCTTGCAGCGGCTGGTGGGTTTGGAGCGCGACAAGCTGCAAGAGGAGTACCGCGAACTGATGGAGGAGATTGGCCGCCTCGAGGCCATTCTGGGTGACCCCAAGCGGCTGTGGCGGGTGGTCAAAAACGAGTTGCTGGAAATCAAGAAGAAATACGGCGACCAGCGCCGCACCCAGATTACCGAGTTCGAGGAGGGCTTTAGCCTGGAGGATCTCATCGAAGACGAGCCGATGGTGATCACCCTGACCAGCCAGGGCTTCATGAAACGCACCCCGCTCGAGGCCTACCGCTCCCAGGGCCGTGGCGGCACGGGCGCCCAGGCCGGCAAGACCAAGGAAGAAGACGAGGCCATCTCGGTCTTTGTGGCCTCGATGCACGACACCCTGCTCATCTTCACCAACCGGGGCCGGGTTTACGGCGAGAAGGTGCACGAGCTGCCCGAGGCGGGCCGCCAGGCCCGGGGTACCCATGTGGTGAGCCTCTTGCCCTTGCAGGAGGGCGAGGAGGTGGCGGCCCTTCTGAATGTGCGCGACCTGACCCAGGAGGGCTACTTTGTATTCGCCACCAAGGGCGGCCTCATCAAGCGCACCGAGATTAAGGAGTACCAAAACCTCAGCAGCGCCGGCCTCATCGCCATCAATCTGGTTGAAAACGATGCCCTGATTGGCGTGGCCATTGCCCACGAGGGTGACCAGGCCATGCTGGCCACCCAGAGCGGCCAGGCCATCCGCTTCGAGCTTTCCGATGTGCGGGCGACCGGGCGGGCCAGCCAGGGCGTAACCGGCATCCGCTTCAAAGAGGGCCGCGATGACCGGGTGGTCTCGCTGGTTATCCTGCCCAAAGGTGAGGAGAGCGAAGTGCTGGCGGTGGGCACTCACGGCTACGGCAAGCGCACCCCGGTCTCGGAGTACCCCTTGCAGGGCCGGGGTGGCATGGGTGTAATCACCTTCAACACCAACGAAAAAGTGGGCCAGCTGGCGGCCCTGATGCGCGTGCAGGGCAACGAAGACCTGCTGGTGCTCTCGCGCCGGGGCATTGCCATCCGTACTCCGGTTTCCAGCATCGCGCAGTACGGACGGGCTACCAGCGGCGTGAAGGTGATGAACCTGAGCGAAAAGGACGAGATTGCCTCGGCCTTCGTGATTGCCCCCCAAGACTAGGCCCAAGGCCCCTGCGGCGTAGAATTGAGTTTATGTCCGAGAGCACCGAGAAGCACAAGGCCATTGCCCGGGCCAGGGGCCCCGTGAACATCGCCATCGTGACCGCCTCCGACACCCGCACCCCTGAGACCGACACCAACTATCACTACCTGAAGCCCGAAATCGAGGCCCTGGGCCACCGAATCGTGGGCTACCGCATTATCAAAGACGAGCCCGACCAGGTTGCCGAGGCCCTCGACGAGATGGTGGAGGCCGGGGCGCAGATTATTCTGTTCAACGGTGGCACCGGCATTGCCCCCCGCGACACCACCTACGACGTGCTGGCCCGCAAGATCGAAAAGCCCATGCCCGGTTTTGGTGAGTTGTTTCGGATGCTCTCCTACAACGAGGTGGGGGCCGCGGCCATGCTCTCCAGGGCCATTGCCGGAACCTACCGCCAGAGGGTGGTCTTCTCCACCCCAGGTTCGCCCAACGCGGTGATGGTGGCCTGGACCAAGCTCATCAAGCCCGAACTCGAGCACCTGGCCTGGGAAGTTGCGAGATAGTGCAGTCCTTGACGAGGCCCCAGTGTATCGGGGTTTTGAAGTTCTTGGCCCCCCTGAAGCAACCCGGCGCATTTTCCTGAGCGTCGGGCGTCGTTCGCTCGACACAGAAAGGGGAAGCGGTAAAACCTGAGCCACATCCCTGAGCGGTTCTTTGCATGTGCGTCTCAGAGGGTATCATGGTCGCATGACCCTCAAGGGCCAGGGGCCGGGCCCCTTACCGCCTTTGCTCGAGCAGTACGTCGAACTGCGGGATGCCTATCCCGACTATTTGCTGCTCTTCCAGGTGGGCGATTTTTACGAGGCCTTCGGTGAGGATGCCGAGCGGCTTTCGCGGGCTTTGAACCTTACGCTCACCCACAAAACCGCAAAAGACTTCACCACCCCCATGGCCGGGATTCCGGTTCGCTCGGTGGACGTGCACCTGGAAAAGCTCCTGAAGCAGGGCTTTCGGGTCGCCGTTGCCGACCAGGTGGAACTGGCCGAGGAGGCCGACAAGCTGGTGCGGCGCGAGGTGACCCAACTGCTTACGCCCGGCACGGTGATGCGGGAAAACCTGCTGAAGCCGGAGGCCAACTACCTGGCCGCCATCAGCACCGGCGATGGCTATGGGCTGGCCTTGCTCGAGGTGTCCACCGGCGAGTTTCGCGGCAGCGTCCTGTATAGCAAAAGTGCGCTTTACGACGAGCTTTTTCGCTTCCGTCCTGCGGAGGTGCTGCTGGCGCCGGAGCTTTACCACCAGCCCGAGTTTTTGCACGAGTTCCAGCGACGTTTTCCGGTCATGCTTTCGGAGGCGGGCTTTGAGGGGGAGGTGGGTCGGGCCGCGCTACAGGCCCAGTTTGACCCATTGCCCCCCGGCCTGGAGCACCCCGCGCTGCTGCGCTCGGCGGGGGCGGTGCTGGCCTATGCCCTGCGGGTGCAGGAAAATGGGCTGCCCCAGGTGCGGAGCTTTGTGCGCTACGACCCCGGCGCCTTCATGCAGTTGAGTGAGTCCACGCTGCGGACGCTGGAGGTCTTTGAGCCGAGTTTTGTGGGAGACCGAAGCGAGGAACGCACCCTGCTGGGGGTGCTGGGCCTGACCCGCACCGCTCCTGGGCGGCGCTTGCTAAGGGCCTGGTTGCGGCATCCGCTGGTCGAGGAGGCCCCCTTGCAGGCCCGGCTGGATGCAGTGGAGGCGCTGGTGCGCGACGGCGTACTGCGCGGGGCGGTGCGCAAGGTTTTGTACCGGATGCACGACCTCGAGCGCCTCGCCGCCCGCCTGATGGCCCACCGGTCCAGCCCTCGCGACCTTTGGGCCTTGCAGCGCAGTTTGGCGCTTTTGCCCGAGTTGTCGGGGCTGCTGGGCGCAGGGCCTCTGGCGGGCCTGGCCGAGCGGCTGCCCGACCTGAGACACGTGGCCGAGCAGATTGCGGCTTCCCTGGTCGAAGACCCCCCCCTGAAGATGACCGAGGGCGGCCTGATCCGCGAGGGCTTCGACCCCGAGCTGGACGAACTGCGCCACCGGGCCGAGGCAGGGCGGGCCTGGATTGCCCGGCTGGAGGCTGAGCAACGCGAAGAGACCGGCATTCCCAACCTTAAGGTGGGCTACAACGCGGTGTTTGGGTACTACCTCGAGGTCACCCGTCCCCATTACGCCCTGGTGCCCAGGGAGTGGCGGGCCCTCCAGACCCTCAAGGACCGGATGCGCTTCAGCACCCCCGAACTCAAGGAGCAGGAGCGCAAAATCCTGCAAGCCGAGACCGAGGCCACCAAACGCGAGTACACGGTGTTTTTGGCCTTGCGCGAGCAGGTGGCCGGGGCTTCCGACGAGGTGCGCCAGGCCGCTCAGATTCTGGCCGAGCTGGACGTGTACGCCGCGCTGGCCGAAGCCGCAGCGGAGTACGGCTACAGCCGCCCCCGCTTCTCCAAGGATGGAACCCTCTTCATCAAGGCGGGGCGGCACCCGGTGGTGGAGCAGAGCAGCCTGTTCATCCCCAACGACCTTTCCATGAGCCAGGAGGCCCGGCTTTTGATTCTGACCGGGCCCAACATGGCCGGGAAGTCAACCTATCTGCGCCAGACCGCCCTGATTGCGCTGCTGGCCCAGATTGGCGCCTTCGTGCCCGCCGAGTCGGCCACCCTGCCCCTCTTTGACCGCATCTACACCCGCATCGGGGCCTCGGACGACATCGCCGGGGGGCGCAGCACCTTCATGGTGGAGATGGACGAGCTGGCCGCCATTCTGCACCAGGCCACGCCCCGCAGCCTGGTGCTTTTGGACGAGGTAGGGCGGGGCACCAGCACCTACGACGGCCTGGCTTTGGCCTGGGCCGCCTGCGAACACCTGCACCATGAGGTGCGGGCCTACACCCTCTTCGCCACCCACTACTTCGAACTCACGGCCCTGCCCGAACGCCTGCCAGCAGCCCGCAACGCGCACGTGGCCGCCCGGGAAGAAGCCGGTGGGCTGGTGTTTTACCACCAGGTTCTGCCCGGGCCGGCCAGCAAAAGCTACGGCCTGGAGGTGGCCCGTCTGGCGGGCCTGCCCGCTGTGGTTCTGCGCCGGGCCCAGGGCATTCTGGCCGGGCTGGAAGCCAGCCAGAAGGGGTTGTCCAGGGAGGTGCTGGACGAACTTTTAGAGCTCGACCTGGCCCGCACCAGCCCTTTGGAGGCCCTGCTCTTTTTGCAAAAGATGCAGGCCATGCTCAAGGGCCTTGACCCGGAGGTCGTCGAGGCGCGAACTGCGTAGCGCTATGATTCGCAAGCTGCCACCTGAACTGATCCGCGAGATTGCGGCGGGCGAGGTGGTCTCGAGCCCCGCCGATGTGGTGCGGGAACTGCTAGAGAACGCCCTCGACGCCGGGGCAACCCGGCTTCAGCTCGAGCTGTGGGGCGGCGGCTTAGACAAGATTGTGGTGAGCGACAACGGCTGTGGCATCCCCAAGGAAGAGCTGGCCTTGGCCCTGGAGCACCACACCACCAGCAAGCTCACCGACCTGCAAAAAATCTGCACCCTGGGCTTCCGCGGGGAGGGGCTGTGGGCCATCCGCCAGGCCGCGCGGGTGCGGCTCACCTCGAGGCCCCCCCACCAGCTCGGCGGCGTCACCCTGACCGCCTTCCAGGAGGAAGCCGAGCTACAAGAACACCCGGCCCCCGCCGGAACCCGGGTCGAGGTCAGCCACCTCTTCCACCACCTGCCCGCCCGCAAAAACGCCCTGGAAGCCCCCGCTGCCGAGGGGCGCAAGGTGGTGCAGCTGGTCGCGCGCTACCTGCTGCACCGCCCGGAAATCGCCTTGCAGCTTTGGCTCGAGGGCGAGGCGAAAATCGTCCACGCCGGGGGTGGTTTCACCGAGGCCGCCAAGCTGCTCTGGGGTTCGGTGGTCGCCAACCGGCTCCTGCCGCTCGAGGCCAGCGATGGCCCATTCCGGCTCAGCGGCCTGCTTTCCCGCCCGGAGCTTTCGCGCCCGCGCCGCGACCGGCTGCTTCTGGCCCTGAATGGCCGCCCGGTGGAGTGGCCTGAGCCGCTCTTGCAGACCGTGCTGGCTGCCTACAAAGAGCTGCTGCCCACCGGGCAGTTTCCCGTGGGCGTGCTGAACCTGGAACTCCCCCCCGAGTACCTGTTGGTCAATACCTCACCCGACAAATCCCGGGTGAAGCTGATCCGGCCCGAGCCTGTGCTTGGTTTTGTCTCGCTGGCGGTTCAGAGTCTGCTCTCGGCCCATCCCCTGGCCCGAACCCTCCCCGACCCCGTTCCCATGACCGGCCCCACCCCGGTTCGGCGGGCCCACTTTCCCCACCTGCGCTACCTGGGCCGCTTCCGCGAACTCTACCTGCTGGCCGAGGCGGAGGACGAGCTTTATGTGGTGGATCAGCACGCCGCCCACGAGCGCATTCTTTACGAGGAGCTGTCCCGCCGCTACCGCACAGAGCCACCCCTAGAGCTGCCCCACCCCGAGCTGGTCTCGCTTTCCTTGGGCGAAGAACTCAGCCTGGCCGAGCGCGCCCATGAGCTCGAGCAGGCCGGATTGCTGCTGGAGCCCTTTGGCTCGGGCAAATATCGCATTCGGGCCATTCCCGCTTTCCTGGCCGGGCACCCCTCGCTCATTCCTGAGGTGCTGAAAGGTAGCCTGGGAGCGGCCAGTTTTGCCGAGGCCTGGCGCAGCGTGCTGGCCCGGCTGGCCTGTTTGCCTGCCCTCAAGGCCGGGCATCCGCTGGCCGCAGCCTCTGCCCAGGCCCTGCTGGATTGCCTGGCCGAGTGCGAGCTGCCCTGGGTCTGCCCCCACGGGCGGCCCACCGCGCTGGTGATGAGCGAACTGGAGCTGGCCCGGCGTTTTGGGCGTCGGGGCGTTCGCGCCGTGGAGCGTTCCAAGGTAGAGAAAACATAGGGCTGTTTTCAAACATCTCAACCTGTACTGAAATGCTTTGCAGCGGCAACCGAGAAGCGGGAAGCTGAGTTCGAGGGTCGGGGCGGCCCACCATCTCCGACTCCCTACGCCCAGCAGATGCACCAATGAGGTTGCCTGGGGGCCTCGAGGCTGCGACTAGATACCTGTGCTGGGTATGGCCGTAGTTACACTGTAACGTTGATGCATCTCACAAATCTCAGCCGCTGGGGCTGACAAAATACTAAAAATCACGATTTTTGCAGTAGGAGGCTTGCATGAATGAGCAAGAACAGGATGTGATGTCTCAAGAAGATGCGATTTCCCCTGAAGCCATGGATCGCCGCACGTTTTTGAAAAAAAGCGCTGCCGCAGGCGCAGCGATGGGCATGATGGGCCTGGGAATGGCCCAACAACAGCCCACTGCCGACCAGGTGGTGCGCGGCAAAAACCCCAAGCTGGTGGTGCTCTCCTCGCGCCCGGTGGTGCTGGAGTCTACGCTCGAGGTGCTGGGCTCCGAGCGAATCACCAGCAAGGCCAACCTTTTCATCCGCAACAACATTGACCTGCCCGGCCTCAATACCACCGAGCCCAACGTGCAACCGGGCTGGGTGGTGGAGGTTGGTGGGCTGATAGACGCTCCCTTCCGCATCACCGTGGAAGAGCTTTCCCGGCTGCCCCAGACCGAGGTCACCAGCGTACTTCAGTGCTCCGGCAATGGCCGCTCCTTTTTCAACCCCCGTCCCTCGGGCAACCCCTGGACCTACGGCGGGGTGGGCCAGGTGACCTGGCGGGGCGTGCTCCTCAAGACCCTGCTCGAGGCCAGGGGAGCCAAGCTGCGCGAGAACGCCCGCTTCATCACCATGAACGCCTCCACCCAGGGTGGGGCCCAGCCTTACGAGAAAAGCTTCCCCATCAGCGTGATGGACTTCAACAGCGCCATGCTGGCCCTGGGCATGAACGGCGAACCCCTGCCTGCCGTGCACGGTGGCCCGGTGCGGCTGGTGGCCGCCGGCACCTTTGGCACCGCCAACGTCAAGTGGCTTGCCAAGCTCGACTTTACCGCCAGCGAGAGCCCCGGCAACGAGCAGGTGCCCCGCTACCGGGTGCCGGTGCTCCCGGGCTGGAACACCCCCATCCTGCCCACCCAGCCCGGCAGTCGCTACAACTACACGCTGGACAACTCCCGCTCCAACTGGGGCGCCAACATCAACTCCTTCATCCTCTCCCCTCTGGCCGGGGCCAGCGTCCGGGGCCGCCGGGTGGAAATTCGTGGGGTGGCCTGGAACGATGGCCTGGCGCCTATCGAGTCGGTAGAGGTCTCGGTCAATGGCGGAACCACCTGGCGCAAGGCCTTATTCGAGGGCAACGACGGCAAATTCGGCTGGTACCGCTGGATTTCGCCCCAACTTCTGGCCCCCGGCGACTACGAGGTCATGGCCCGGGCCACCGACGCCCTGGGCCGTACCCAGCCCCTCGATGGCAACGTCTGGTGGAACGAACGCGGCTACGAGTGGAACGGGGTGATGCGGGTCAAGTTTAAGGTCACCTGAACCCTTTGCAACGCGAACCGGCAGCCCGATACCCCCGGTTGCCGGTTTGTTTTTTAGAATTTCTTTAGCTTGGCCCGGAATCCAGCCGTTGCGCACAAAAACGTTCTTCAAAACTGTTATGCTCTTGAATCAGGGAGGAACAACACACATGAAAGCGAGATACCTAGTATGGGTAACACTCCTGGCCGCGATTGGTTTTTGGATGGGCCTCGGACAGAATGCACTGCCTGAAGGGCCTGGCCGCGAATTGGTTTTGCAGAAGTGCCAGACCTGCCACGAAATTGGCTTTGTCACCCGCGAGCGGCAGACCCGCGAACGCTGGGACAGCCTGATTACCGAAATGCAGGGCTATGGGCTAAGGCTAACTCCAGAAGAACGCAGCACCATTCTGGACTACCTGGCCACCCGCCTGGCCCCCGGCGCAACGGCGCCGGCACCCACTCAAACCCAGGCTGCCCCCCCTGCCGGTGGGGCCCAGGTCTACAACAACTGCATCGGCTGCCACCAGGCCAACGGCGCTGGCATTCCTGGGGCTTTCCCACCCCTGGCCGGCCATGTTCCGGATATTCTGGCGGCCCGGGGGGGGCGTGAGTGGTTGATTCAGGTTATGCTTTACGGCCTGCAAGGGCAGATTAGCGTCAAGGGGGCCAGTTTCAACGGGGTCATGCCGGGATACGCTCAGCTCAGCAATGCTGAACTGGCCGCCGTGCTCAATCACATTGCAACCCAGTGGGGCAATGCCCTGCCCTCCGGCCAGACCCCTTTTACCGAGGCCGAGGTTCAGGCCCAGCGCGGCAAGAACCTGACCGTGCAGCAGGTGCTGGCCGCCCGCCAACAGCTCGGTTTACGATGAGCTTGGTCATTTCCCTCCACGCCGGACAGGGCAGTACCCTGCCCAAGCCCGCCGTCGCTCAGGCGGTGCTGGTCGTGGGCAAAGGGGTGGAGGGGGATCGGCACTTTGGCAAGCACCCCGACCGGGCCGTGCTGATTACGGGACGCGCCAGCTACCAGCTGGCTGAACGGGCTGGAATCAGGCTTCCTCTGGGGGCCCTGGGCGAAAACATCCTGTCGGACTTAGACCCCCACCTGCTTGGCCCTGGGGCTCGCCTCCAGGTTGGAACCGCGCTGCTCGAGCTCACCACTGTCTGCACCGTTTGCAGTGCCCTCTCGGTGTTTGACCTGCGCTTGCCCAGGGTGCTTCTGGGCGGGCGGGGTCTGTACGCCCGGGTGCTTCAGGGCGGGGCGGTGCGGGTGGGCGATGCGGTGCAGGTTCTCTCAGCCCAAACCGCATAGTTGCACCGGCGACGTTTTCAGGTAGGCTGGGTTCATGCGAATTCTCTCGGCAGAGGAGACAGCCGCCCTGCTGCCCTACCCGGCCCTGGCCAAGTCCGTTGTGGAAGTGCTGGCCGACCACGCCAGGGGCCAGACGGTTGCACCCGAACGCCTGGTGGTGCCGCTGCCAGGCGGTGCAACCCTGTTGTTGATGCCCGCTGCCGACCCCTCCATCACCGTGACCAAAGTGGTCACGGTGCACCCCCAGCAGCACCCCAGCGTGCGAGCCGAGGTCTGGATGATGCGCACCCAGACCGGTGAACGCCTGGCGCTGCTCGAGGGTTCGGTGGTCACAGCCCGCCGCACCGCGGCGGTCTCGCTGCTGGCCGCACAAACCCTGGCCGCCCACCCTTCCGGCCCGCTGCTCATCATTGGCGCGGGCACCCAGGGCCAAAGCCACCTGGAAGCCTTCCAGGAGGGTCTGGGCACCGACAAGGTGTATGTGTATTCACGCAGCCTCGAGCGGGCCGAGGCGCTGGCCTCCTACGCCCGACAGCGCCGAATGCTGGCCCAGGCGGTGCGCCACCTCGAGCCCGCCCTGGACGAGGCCAGCCTGATCGTCTGTGCCACCACCAGCCCGACCCCCGTTTTGTTCAAAGCCGCCCCCGAAGCCTTCATCGCGGCGGTGGGGGCCTACCGGCCCGAGATGGCCGAGGTCGCACCCGAAGTTGTGCGGCAGGCCCACATCTTTGTGGATACGCTCGAGGGGGCCCGTGCGGAAGCGGGCGACCTGTTGCAGGCCGGGGTGGATTGGGGCCAGGTGCAGCCGCTCGAGGCGGCGCTGCATCAACCCAGGCCCAGCTCGGGCATCGTGCTGTTCAAGAGCGTGGGCCATGCGCTGTGGGATCTGGCAGCGGCCCGTTTGGCCGCGCAGGCGCTGGGCTGCTAACCTGGAGCTATGTACCTGGTTGTGCTCTGTACCGTGCCCGATGCCCCCACCGGGCAAAAGCTGGCCCGCACCCTCGTGCAGGAAGGACTGGCGGCCTGCGTCAACCTGCTGCCGGGCCTCACCTCGGTCTACCGCTGGCAGGGAGAGGTTCAGGAAAACCCCGAGCTTCTGCTCCTGTGCAAAACCCGGCAGGAGCGCTACCCAGCCCTGGAGCACCGAATCAGGGAACTGCACCCCTACCAGGTGCCCGAGATTGTTGCGCTCAGGATTGAGTCCGGCTCGCAGAGCTACCTCGACTGGATTGGGCAAAACACCTGACCGGGCCACCGAAAGTTTTTTGGAGCCCCGGTGCCCAAGCGATAAGCTATAGGCCATGATTCGGGCCAAGCAACTCGCCGACGGTATGGTCTGTGGCCCCCTGCCGGCCCAGGTCTGGGTAGATGTCGAGACCCCCACCCCCGAGGAAGTGGCCCTGATCCAGCAATTGTATCCCCTGAACCCCCTGGCCCTGGCCGACGCCCAGGAGATTGGACACTGGAGCCGCTTCGAGGAGTACCCCCGGCACTTCTTTCTGATTTTTCGCACCCTCGAGACCCCCGACAACGCCCACAGCCGCACCGAGCGGGTCTCGTATTTCTACTTCCCCGAAAGCCAGGTGCTGCTCACCTACCGAAACGAGCCGGTAGAATACCTCGAGCAAATCTGGAACAGCTTTCGCGGCGGCTCCTGCTTGCGGTTGTGGCAGCGCCTGCTCGACCAGGGCGTACAGACCTTTTTCGAGTACACCGACGCTCTCACCGACCGGGTGGAAGACCTCGAGGAGCTGGCCATGAACGGCGACAACACCCCCGATACGCCCCGCAAGGTATTTGCAGCCCGGCGAGAGGTGCTCCGGGTGCGGCGCCTGGTCTCGCAGGCCCGCGAGGCTCTGCTGCACCTCGAGCGCCTGCCCTTGCTGGGCACCGAGGCCTATCTGTTCCGCGACCTTACCGACCGCATGGGCCGGGTGTATGAGGGTCTCGATGCGGCCAGGGACGAGCTGTCCAATGTGCTGGAAGTGCATCTCTCGGCCCAAAACAACCGGCTCAACCGGGTGGTACAGGCCCTCACGGTCATTTCGGTGCTGTTTTTGCCCATGACCCTCTGGGCCGGCATTTACGGCACCAATTTTGAAGCCTTCTCCGAGTACCAGTGGACCTACGGACGGGTTTATTTCTGGGGAGGGCTGCTCCTTATTGGCGGGGGACTGGCCCTCTGGATGAAACGCCGGGGCTGGTGGTAACCGCTGGTTTTTTGCCAAATGAAGCTCAGAGACGAACCGGATGCGCTGTTCGATAAATCGGCGCAATATTGGGCTCCCAAATACCTAGCGCTCTTCTTCCACCCTCGAGCCTCTTCTTTGGAACAGCAGCGGTCAAAGGCAGACTGCGCCAATTGCATGGTTTTCTGTCCGCTCACGGGTATGGCGACATCCAAATCAGGCGTTTTTGGCGTATAGACGGATACCGAGCCCAGGTCACACATCTTTCCAAATGTGTCCTCACTCACTTCAAATAAATCAACACGAATGTTTACAAAATCATCCGGGCCTGCTATAGTCGGTCTCGAGGAGTGATGAACGAATGCAAACCAGCATCCTAGACACCCTAACCTTCGATCCGGGCGAGATCATCCTCTACCCTGGAGAGCCCAGCCCCAAGGATCAGCTCTACCGGGTTCGGGAGGGTCTGGTTCGGCTCCAGAGCGTAGACGACGAGGGCAATGCCCTGACCCTGCGTTTTGTGCGCCCTGGCGAGTATTTCGGCGAGGAGGTCATCTCCGGTGGCGAGCGCACCTATTTTGCCGAAGCGGTCACCGAAACCAAGGTGGACGCCCTGGCCCCCGCTCAGCTATCCGCTCAGGAGATGGCCAGCCTGGTGCAGGGCCTGGTCAAAGCCCTGGCTCAAACCTACCAGACCATCCAGCGCATCTCCGGACAGCGCCTCAAGAACCGCATTGCTGCCACCCTGCTCGACCTCTCCCGCACGCCCGTGGCCTTCACCGAGAAGAACGGACGGGTCGGGGTCAGGGCTACCCACGACGAAATTGCCTCCGCCGTGGGCTCGGTACGGGAGACGGTCACCAAGGTGATCGGCGAACTCACCCGGGAGGGCTACATCCGCTCCGGCTATGGCAAGCTGGTGCTTGAGAACCCCGGTGGCCTGGAACGCCTCTCCAAGGAAGCCGCGTAAAGCAACCTGTCGCACCCCCAAAATAAACCTCCGCATGCGGAGGTTTATTTTTTTGCCTCAGCGTTCGAAGGTTCTGCACCCGGCTAGAAACCACTCCCCCTGCGAACAGGGGAAGGTTGTAATACCAAATCTACGACGAGGTAACACATAGAGCGCTCTTCACCTATTGTGAGCCACTCGAGTTCGAGTCTGAACAGAACAGTGGCCGCCCGGAAACTCGAAAACATGCGTCCCGGCCCAGACGCAACGCAGACAAG
>NZ_JANWVH010000190.1 GCF_025056915.1 Meiothermus sp.
CCTCGACCGGGCGGCGATGCGGCGCCGTCCCCCGGAGCTCTCCGGCGGCCAGCCGCAGCGCGTGGCGATCGCCCGCGCCCTGATCCATGGGCCGGCGCTGCTGCTGGCCGACGAGCCCACCGGCAACCTCGACACCGCCACCGCCGACGAGGTCTTCGCGCTGCTCGCGCGGCTCAACGCCGAGCGCGGACTCACCATTCTCGTGGTCACCCACGACCCCCGCCTCGCCGCGCGGACCGCGCGCGAGATCGAGCTTCGCGCCGGGCGGATCGTCGGCGACCGCCGCCGCGCCGCGCCGCCCGCGGGCGCGCAGCCCTTAACGGCGCCCCTCTCGGCTGGGCGGCAGCCCATCGTCCGGCCCGGAGCGCAAGCCCCGGCCGGAGGGGCGGATCACGGCCCCTCGAAGCCGTCAGCGAAGATGTTCGGCGGCGGGGTGCTGGTGCAGCCCTGGATCCGGATGTCGTCCACATACCAGCCCTCGCGGGTGACTGAGCTGTCGGTGGCGAGCCGCCAGCGC
>NZ_JANWVH010000191.1 GCF_025056915.1 Meiothermus sp.
GGGGCGCATCAATCGAGAGCAGGGTGATGGGGCCGCTGTTCTGCGCCTGCGCCTCGGCCAGCGCACGCAACGTTTCGGGCCGGATGAGCGGCGTATCGCCGTAGGTGACGAGCACGCGCTCGCAGCGCCCGCGCAACAGGTCGGCGGCCTGCAGCACGGCGTGGCCGGTGCCGAGCTGTTCGGACTGGATGGCGTACTGGACGCTGTCGGCCAGCTCGGCGCGCACGGCCTCCGCGCCATGCCCGATGACGAGCACCGGCGGCAGATTCGCGACGGCGCGTGCGGCGTCCACGGCATAACGCACGAGGGGGCGCCCGGCCAATCGGTGCAGAACTTTGGGCAAAGACGACTTGAGGCGGGTGCCCTGGCCCGCCGCCAGAATTACCGCAGCCAGAGTCATGGGTTGCCTGTAGCTTGAAGGGAAGCGTAAGTGCGCGGGAGTAAAGAATGCCCGCAGGGAGCAATCACGCCGGCGGGCAAAGGCAGGTCGGGGTCTTCCGAGGT
>NZ_JANWVH010000019.1 GCF_025056915.1 Meiothermus sp.
AGGCCTCATTTACACTACTGGTGATGTGCGCGGCGTAGATGCGGGTATCTCGATGTGCTTCAACGTATTCAACGGAGATTACGACGGCCCGGTGAATGTGACCCGCGTGTTACCTTGGGAAGTTAACTACGAATTGGTGGCTGAAAATCGTTACCGGATTACTTCGGTTAGGCAGTTCGAAGCCGAAGGCACTTTGGTCGAGGCCCGCTGGAATGGTTTCTTTGTCATTCATGACGGGCCGACGTTGCCCAACTGTGCGGTCAAGTTTGATCAGGAGAGCTTTCAATGGCTGAATCCCACGAAGGACGGCAAGGCGCACTACAAGGAGTCTCTACGTCTCCAGACGATTTCGTTGTAGAGGCTGTTGACCTTCACAAGTCTTACCCCCCCCGTAAGGTTTTACGGGGGGTTACCACATCAATGCGGGCAGGCGAAATAGTTGGACTGTTGGGCCTCAATGGCGCTGGAAAAACTACTTTCGTAAAACTGCTGGCGGGTTTACTTCGGCCAGACAGTGGCCAAATCAGGCTCATGGGTAAACCCATTACCCACGCTGCTGTTAGACAACATGTTGCACTTATGAAGGAGGGTCAACCTAGCCTTTCAGAGTTCATGTCCCCAATGCAATGCCTGCTGTACTACGGCCATCTTTTAGGTATCGAGGACGTGAAGAAAAAAGCTGTGCGAGCCCTGGAGCTGGCATCCTTGACGCACGTAGCAGACACGCCCTTACTCGAGCTGTCTTTCGGGACAAAGCGTAGGACTGGACTGGCTTTGGCTTACCTAAAAGGGGCGCGGCTGCTGCTGCTCGATGAGGCCAGTGCCGGACTCGATGTCAAAAGTGTTGCTACCCTCAGAAGCGTACTCAAGAACTATGCCAGCATGGGCAACACCGTGCTGTTGACCGGGCATGAGATGGGATTCATGGAAGCCGTTTGCGATAGGGTGATTCTCCTGCATGAGGGCACGATTGTCGCAGACGGTAAGCTCCACGAACTGAGCAAAAAATACGCGCTGAAACAACAGGTGGAAGTCTGGTATGAAGGTGAGCCAATTCTAGGCGAAGTGGTAGAAGTACATGACGGACTGGCAAGAGTCAGATTACAAATACACGATCTGGGGTCTCTCGACCCTTACAAAGTGCGATACATCAGGCTCTATCAGTCTGTCCTGGAAAACTTGTTGCAGGAGGTGGGCAGTGTGGAGAGCTGAATGGCTGAGGTTTTGGGCCGAGCTTAAGTTTTATAGACAGATGCTGATCAGCAGCTTACTCAATCAGGTGCTCGTCACAGGAGGTATCTTTTGGGTCATATCGTTGCTGAGCCAGCCCACCATTTCAGGACTCGCGGCGCTGTTTTTTTGGCAATATGTGAGTATTCCTCTTTCGAAAATATCTGCGGACATATGGGAGGAATCTACCAGTGGCGCGTTCGAACAAATGTATTTGCACGCCAATCATCCGGTGTTTGTTCTCATAGTCAGGCTCACAAACTATCTGGCTCAGCAGACCGTCTTTGCGGTTCCGAGCTTTTTTCTAATGGCCTTTCTGTTCGGTTTTACTTTTGATGACTTGGCTCAGTATAACTGGGGGGGGCTACTTCTGACCTTGATTGTCACATTGATTGGGTTCGTGGGGCTGGGTTTGGCTGTCGGTGGAGTTCTATTAATTTATCGAAATGCTATCGGGTACACCAGCGCACTCGAGTACCTTTTGCTGTTCATGGGCGGAACGGTTATACCACTCTCACAGTTACCCAGCTTCCTCCAACCTGTTGCCGTCTGGCTTCCTTTATCGCTGGGGGTGGAAACTCTACGGCGCTTCGAGACTGGTACGGGTTGGGAAAACACCTTCTGGCTCTTAGTCGTACAGTCGGCAGTCATGCTATTGGTGGGGTTTGTGCTGTTTAATGTTTGTCTGAGTCGGGCGCTACAGCGCGGCTTCGCTATGAGCAGGTAGCACAGCAACGCTTGAAACAAATCGAGCCTGTTAGTAAGTCCTGTAAACTTTTGGTATGGATCAACACCAGCGACGGAGCGAAGAACTCGAGATTCTCGAGTCCGTCCGCATCGGCGAAGGACAAATTGCCCACGGCAAGTTTATTGATAGCAAAACCTTGCGAAAACGAATCCCGAGCGCCTGTTTCAAAACAATTCTCACCCCGACATCGAGAACTCCACGTCGCCAAAATACTGACTCCCTGAAATCGAGCGCCGCTGGCGGGTTGAGCTTTCGGCGGTAGCAGAACGCGATGCAAGGTGCGTCTTTAGTTGAAACTAGCACAAGTTTTGGGTATGCAATACAGCTCAGTTGACGTTTGGTGGGGAACCTTTAGGTGCAGCTAGGGTGCTTCCGTTAGGCTGCCCTCAAGCCCCCTCGAGCTGCTTCAAGAATTTACTTCACTTCTTGCTAGCAAATTTGGAGTTTGGCTGCTGGTGAAAACCCAGGCTCACAACGGCTTTCTATACCCCACCCACCGGTTGCACACCTCGAGCCCAGCCGAACGGTAAAAAGCCAGGTTGTCTTCGTAGCAGTAGACCACAGCTTTTCTGGCCCCAAGGCTTTGCAGCCGTCGGAAGCCCTCGGTCAGCACGGCCTTGCCCAGCCCTTTGCGCCGCCAGGCCGTGCGGGTGCCCACCGGCTCGAACTCGCCCACCCCGTTCAGGGGGTCGTACCAAACGATGCAGTACGAGGCGAAGCGGCCCTCGGGCGTTGCTGCCACCAGGTCGAGGTCGGGGCGGTAAACCGGGGCGCGGCGGATGTTTAGGTAGGCCTCCAGGCTGAACCTGGAGGGGTGCCAGACCTCGAGGTGTATGTCCACCTGTTCCTCAAGTTCGTGCGGCTCGGGGGAGCGTACCACCAAGCCCTCGAGCAGGGTGGGGGCAGGAATCTCCTCACTCAAGGGGCGCTCGAGGGCGTACATCAGGTCGTCGTCCTGCCCGAACCCGGCGTCCTGTAAAACCTGGGCGGACTCGAGGTCGCGCTCCGAGATGCTGGTGAGGAGGTTGCCCTCGAGGCCATGCTTGCGGGCTTGCTGCTCGGCGTGGGCCAGCATGGCTGCTAGCAGGTTTCGGCGTGGCTCGGGCTTTAGCCAGGGTGCGGCGGTAAAGTCGAAGCCCAGCTGCTTTTGCAGGACAAACCCGGCGATCTGGCCGCCCTCTTCCCAGATACATATCTCCCGCTCGGGCCGGTACTGGGCACTGTTGAGCGTGCGCCAGACCAGGTCGCCCGGGTGCATGAAGCTGTCGGGCACGGCTGAAAGCTGGTGACACCGGGCTACGAACACACTGAGCGGCTCCAAGTCGGCGGGCTGGTAAGGTCTGGCGAGCATCAGGCTTCCTCGAGCTCCTTCACAAAATCAATCCAGGCGGGCTGCTTCACGAAGCCCAGGGCCTCGTTGATGGAGAGCATGGCGCGGTTGCCCGTCTCGTTGCCGGTGCGAATTTCCCTGGCCCCATAGGCCCTGGCGAAGTGGATGGCCTTGAGCTTGAGGGCCAGGGCCAGGCCCCGGCGGCGGTAGGCCCGGCGGGTGCCGGTAAGGCCGGTGTGCAGGTAGTCGCCGTCGGTCTTCCAGAGGGTGGAGAGGGCCACGTACTGGCCGGTGTTGCTGTCCACCGCCACAAAGTGCCCTTCGGGCAGGTAGTAGCGGCTCCCAAAAACCCATTTGCAGTAATCCTCGAAGCTCACCTCGCTCAAGGCCTCGGGGCGCGGCACATCCTGGCGGGCCTCGAGCCAGAGGTCGTAGAGCTTTTGCTTGTACTCGGGGTCGCTTTCCAAATCCTTCAGGCTCTTGAGGTCGAAACCGGCGGCCTCCACCGCCTCCACTTTGCCGGCAAAGGGGGAAGGGTCGAAGCGCTCTACATCCAGCCGCGACTCCCAGTAGCGCATCTTCTCGGCGAAGCCCAGCTTTTGTAGCCAGGCCAGGGCATGGGGCTGGTCTTCGCGGGTGGTGCTCAGGATGGAGATGGGATTATGGGGCCTCAGGGCCTCGAGGGCCTCGCGGTAGAGCGCCTTTCCGATGCCCTGGCTGCGGAAGTCGGGCCTCACCGTCACCCAGAGCCCAAATTTTTGCGGGTGGTACATGCCTTCGAACTGGGTGTAGTGGGCCAGGCCCACCATCTGCGGCCCCACCAGGGCCACCAGCCGCCCCCAGCGGATCTGCGGGGCGTGCCGGTCGTTCTCGCGCAGGCCAGCTTCGGTGTGGGCTTCGTGGGGCCAGGCCGCGTTCAGCACTTCGGCCAGGGCGGGGTAGTCGGGTTCTTCAAAGGGCCGGATTTTAAGGTCTGCGAACATGAGCACCTCGGGTGCTAAGCTTTAAGCGTGAGCCAGAAGATTCGCCGGAAGCTGGCCGCCATCGTGACCACGGTGGTGTTTGGCTTTATTCTCTTCAAACTGCTCGAGCGTACGTTTGTGCTGATCTGGGTCAACACCCCCTGGTGGGGGGCTTTGCTGATGCTGGTGGTTCTTTTTCTGCTCATTGATTACCTGATCAGCCGGGCCTTTGGGGTACGGGACTGAGGCGGAGCAGCACCGCCGCAGGCTCCTTCACAAAGCCCAGCGCTTCGTTGAGGGCCAGCATGGGGCGGTTGGCCTGATGGTTGGAGGTGCGGATGTAGCGGGCCCCGTAGCCCCGGGCGAACTCGAGGGCCCGCAGCTTGAGCGCTAGGGCAATTCCTTTGCGGCGGTGGCTTTGCAGCACCCCGGTGAGGCCGGTGCGCAGGGTTTGGGGGCGGTTGGATTGGAAGAGCATGCTCACGCCCACCAACTGCTGGTCTGCCAGCGCCAGGAAGTAGCCCTCGGGCAGCAGGTTGGGGTCGTTCAGGGTGCGCGCCTGCCAGACCTCGAAGGGCCACAGGGTAATGGGCTCGGCGCTGGGGACGTCCAGGAGCAGGTCGGTCTCGAGCGCGTACAGGGCTTGCTGGAAGCCCTCTTCCTGCCAGGGCAACTCGCTCAGGGGCCGCAGGGCAATCCCCGGAGGAAGGGGACGGATGAAGGGGGCGGGGTCGAAGGCCGCCAGATCCAGCTCCGACTCCCAGCGGCGCTCCACCTCGGTAAAGCCCCTGGCCACCCAGAAGCGGTACTCCGGCCAGTCCTCCCGCACCTGTGCCCAAAGCTCGCGGGGTGTATGGGGGGCCAGCCGCTCCAGCAGGAAGGCCCAGAGCGTGTCCTGGAGGGACTGGGCCTCGGGGCACAGGTGGTAACGCACCTCGAGCGCCCCCGGCCTGGGGTCGTAGTAGGGGGTGGAGAACTCCAGCACCCCCACCACCCCTCCGGCCTGTTCGATCAAAAAGCGCTCCAGCACGTCGCCCGGGGCCCGGCTGCGGTCGGTGTGCTGCAACTGGGCCATGTCCAGCGGGGCCTCGGGGTGGGCGGCCCCGCGCACCGTGGCGTAGGCCCGATAGTCGGCCTCGGAAAAACCAAAGGGGCGAATCTGCACAGGCTATCTCCTTTTTGAGCTTATGACATCGGCCAGATCAAAGCGAGCCGGGGGCTTTTGGATGGCCCCCGGCTTGGGTATTCGCTGGCGCTTATGGCACGGACGTCACCGCAGGACGGCAGACCAACGATGCGACTCCAGGGGCATGTAGAGAAGGGGCGATCGTCATGGGTTCACCTCCTTGGCGATGCTCGTTCAACTTCTGGGAGTGTAGCACGTGGCACCCAGGCCCCGCAAGCCGGATTTCGCTGGCTCCTCCCCTGGGGTTTAGGGGTCACAGAAGCCCGTTTCGGACGATGAATGTTTTCGGTATTGCTCGAAGGGGGTGGGGTTCGGCCTTTTTTGCGTAACGCTTTTCCCACAAAAATGGTGCAAATTTCCGCTCGGATGAACCAAATATCGCTAACCTTTACTTGTTGTGGAAACGGTTGAAGCCGTCATCTCAATTCTGCTTACAGCCCTGCTGATGGCAGCCCATAGTGGTCGGGAGCGCTGGGGGCTTACACCGTTCAACATGCTGGCCTCAGCCGTTGGCCTCATGGCCCTGCTGAGCTCTTTTTTTGTGGACGAGCTGGGGCTTTATTTTGGCCTGTTGTTCACCTTGCAGGTGGGGCTTTTGCTGCTTGTTGCACTCGGAGATGAAAAGCGCTGGCAAAGCACCCTGGCGGGCTTACTGCTGATTAGCGGGCTGGCCTTCGGTTTGCACAACCTATTACACTTGCTACACCTGCCGCTGGTGCAGGTGGCCAAGAGCACCGGCATCGTGAACCTTCGTATAGGGGCGCAGGCGCTGGCTTTGCTGCTTGGGGGAATGGCGGCCTGGTGGCTTTATCCCCGGTTGGCCGTGCGAAACCGCATTCAAGCGCTGGTGGCAGTGCTGGCGGTTTTGAGCCTGCTCAACACAGGACTCCTGTTTCTGCTGGCCCGCGAGGGGCTGCTCGAGCTGGTCGCCAGCTTCCTGTTGCAAGCGCTTCTGACCGGGCCTTTGCTGGGGCTGTACCTCGAGTGGTCGCGCCGCCAAATGCAAACCAAACCCATCGAAACCGCCTACACTGCGCTTCTGAATACGGTCGAGGCCCTGGCGCGGGGAACCGAAGAGGAACTCTGGCCCCGCTTGCTGGAATCGGCGGTGCGGGTGGTGCCGGGGGCCCAGGCGGGCAGCATCCGGCTGCGCCAGGGTTCCGATTTTGTCTTTGTGGCCCAGCAGGGCTTCGGCGAAGGCATCCTTGGCGTGAGAAGCAGCGAGCTGGAAACCATGACCTGGCATGGCAACCCGGCGGCCTGGCGGCAGGGTCAGCCCCGCATTGCCAACTACGCCGACATTCAGCGCACCCTGGCAGCTCACCAGGAAAACAATCAACTGACCCAAAAACTCGACCAGAGCAGCGGAAATATGGTTGGTCGGATTCGCTCTACCCTCTGTATGCCCATTCTGCTGGGGGGCGAGGTGGTGGCCGAGATCAACCTGGATGCCTTTCGCGATCGGGCCTTTGGTGAGCAGTCGGTGGAAGTGGCCCGCCAGTACGCGTTGCAGGTGACGGTGTTGCTGGCGGCACACCGCCAGCAGGCTGAGCTCGAGGCCCGCATCCACGAGTTTGAGGTAATCGAGGCCCTGAGTGCGGCCTTGCGGGGTCTGAAGGGCACCGGCGAGATTACCAAGCGGCTGGTGCGCGAGACCATTCGCCTGATGAACTCGGAGCACGCCGCGCTGCTGCTGATTGAGCCCGACGGCAAGCACATGCGCTGTTATGCGGCAGCCGGCTTTTTCCTGGAGATCAAGGATCAGCCGGTACCCCAGGGCCAGGGCTTTAGCTGGGCTGCCATCGAGAGCCGGGCGCCCATCTGGAGCCAGCAAGCCCATCTCGACAAACGGGCGTTTGGGCGCTTCAAAACGCCCCGTCCGCCGTTCTCGGAAATCGTCATGCCTCTGTTTAGCTCCAAGGGGCATCCCCTTGGGGTGCTGATTTCCGCTCGCAACGGCGCCGGTACCTTCTTCGAGCGGGATATGCGCTTGATGCAGGTGATCAGCAATATTGCCGCCAACACCCTCGAGCGGGTGCGGGCCAACGAGAACCTCGAGGCCGAGATCGCCGAAAAGACTGCCCTTTTGGAGCTTTCCCAGATGCTGGGCGGCAACGACGCCTCGCTGCTGCCGGTAGCCCTGGAGAAAATCCGTCAGATGGGCCACGCCGACTGTGTGGTGCTGGGGGTGCTCGAGGGCGAGGCTTTCCGGACCCGGGCGGTGGCGGGAGAGGTGCGTCCGGAGGTGGCCAGGTTGCTGGACAAACACCTGCCCCACAACCACCCGGTGTTCCAGGCGGTGGCCCCGGGTCAGCCCTTCCAGTGGGTCAATACGGAACTTCACCCGGAGCTGCGGGCTTTCACGGCGGCAGGCATCCACGGGCTTTACATGATTGGGGTGGTTCACGAAACCGAGCTCCAGGCCGGGATGGCGCTGTACCGCTACCAGCCGAGCCAGGGCTGGAGCGCCTCGGAAAACCGTTTGCTGGAAGGGGCTGCCCAGATTTTGGGAGCCCTGCTCTTGCGGCTCGAGCGCACCCGGCAGCTCGAGGCCGCCTACGACGGGGCCTTGCGGGCCATCGGTCTGGCCCTGGAGGCCCGCGACCGCGAGACCGCCGGCCACACCGACCGGGTGGCCGCCCTGGCCGAGCAGTTGGGACGGGCGCTGGGCCTGAGCGAGACCGAGCTGCGCGATTTGCGCTGGGGGGCCTACCTGCACGATGTGGGCAAGCTCACCATCCCCGATGCCATCCTGCTCAAGCCGGGCAAGCTCACCCCCGAAGAGTTCAGCACCATGAAAACCCACGCCCCTCTGGGCGATAACCTGGTGCGTAACCTGCCCTTTGTGCCGCTCGCGGCCCGCCAGGTGGTGCGCCACCACCATGAGCGCTGGGATGGGCGGGGTTACCCAGACGGCCTGGCAGCCGAACACATTCCCCTCTCGGCCCGCATTTTCGCCATTTGCGACGTGTTCGATGCGCTGTGCTCCGAGCGGCCCTACAAAGCCGCCATGTCGCCGGAAATGGCCGCCCAGGAGCTATGGTGCAGCGTCCAGAGCGGCCATCTGGATCGGCACCTGGTCGAGGTATTTCTCAAAGCCCAGGGACTAGAAAAGGCCATTCTGCTGACCCAGGCTGCCGACTGAGGGGGTTGGGTTACCCAGCGTTCCTTTCCTTACGCTCCACACGGCCTTTTGCGCTATGATGGGGGTCAATGGTCGAATTTTCACGAGATTTGTTGGGTTTGGAGCAGCGCATCGTGATGGTGACCGGGGCCGGGCGGGGCTTTGGCCGTTCGGTGGCCCGTTCCTATGCCCGCAACGGGGCCACGGTCATCACGGTAGACCCCGATGTGGAAATGGCCACCGCGATTGCCTCCGAGGTTGAGCAGCTGGGGGCTACAGCCATTCCCATCCGGGGGGATATGTCGGTGGTGCTCGACGTGATGAACACCTTCGAGAAGATTGAAGAGCTCTTTGGCATGCTCGACGGCATTGTGCACGTAACCAGTGCTGAGAGCAAAACGCCCTTTGTGGAGTTGCTTGAGGGCGAGTGGTACGATCTGCTCAATGCCGATGTGAAATCCAGCCTGTATGTGTTGCAGCAGGGCTTGCGCTACCTGAGCGGGGGGGGCTTCGTGACCCTGGTATTGCCGCCCCTGCAAAGGGAACAACCCCACGTGGCGGCAATTCGCGGGGCGGTGGCCGGCTTGATCGAGGGAGCCACCCGCATCTTTCCCACCAACGTCCGCGTGAATGGGGTCATCCCCAGCCGCGACCCCGTTGGCGAGGAGCACGACCGACCCCTGGTGCGGGTGGCGGTGGCCCTGGGTTCTATGGTTTCGGAGGGGGTGCGGGGACAGCTCCTGGAGGTTTTGCTCCCCGAGCCGCCCCACCAGCCAGAAATCTACGACTTGCTTCGAGAGTTGCCATGAGGAGGGCAGGGGCCATCGGGCATGCAGGGTAGCCGCAACACGCCGTGTTTGGCTCGAGGCTTTGTGCAGCAGCGATTATGAACTGTCCGTTTTGTGGAAGCCCCGACAGCCGCGTGCTGGACTCCCGTCCTTCCGACGAGGGTTCGGTCATTCGTCGTCGCCGGGAATGTCCGGCCTGCAAACGTCGCTTTACCACCTACGAGCGGGCCCAGGTGGAGCCCTTGCTGGTCATCAAGCGTTCGGGGCGCAAGGAGACCTTTGACCCCAACAAGCTATTGCGCGGCCTGAGCCTGGCAGCCCAGAAGCGCCCCATTGACCCCGAGGTCTTACAGGAGTTTGCCTTCGGCTTTGAGGACACGGTCAAGGAGATGGAAATCACCTCCGAGGAGATCGGACTCCGCTCGCTGGCCTTCCTGAAGGAGCTCGACCCGGTGGCCTACATCCGCTTCGCCTCGGTCTACCGCGAGTTTGACAGCCTGGAAAACTTTATCGAGGAAGTGCGCAAGCTGGACCGCAAACCCGGCAAAGGGAAGAAAGCGCCAAAGCAGGAAGAGGAAAACGAACTCAATCTGGCCGACGAGGTCAAGCTGGGAACGGTCTGATACCTCAGGCGCCCAAGCCGCTTTCCAGGGAGCGTGCGTGGGTCTCCACCACCTGCCCGCCAACCCCTGTTCCCTGCCATACCGCGCTGGTTTGCAAAGGGTTCAAGCAAAGATTACGGGGCCGCAGGCTGCCCAGGTCGAGGGTGGACGGCGCACCCAGGAAGTCGGGGTGGCCTTTTTGAAAACGGACCCAGGCGAGCGATGGCTCATCCGGCAAACTTACGCAACATGGCGGCAATTTGGGCGGGTTTTTGGGTGTTGCCTTGAGCGATGTCGGTGGCGCAGAGGGTCAGGAATTCCTGAAGGATCAGGGTGGAGGTGGATTCCATGGCTTTCTTGGTGGCCGTCATCTGGGTGAGCACTTCCTCGCAGGGGCGGCCCTCTTCCACCATTTTCTGCAAGCCCCGCACCTGCCCTTCGATGCGGCGCAGGCGTTTGAGAATGGCATCCAGGGTTTCCCCGTTGAGATCGGTGGTGTTCATAGGTTCTTAGTCTATACCAGCCACCTTTGGGCTGGAGCGCCCAGGCCGCAGAAATGGACCTGGCCTTGGCCATGAGCGCTAGTCTGGTTCTTCCTCCGCATCGGAAGACAAGGCCTCCAGGGCCACCTCGCGCCCGGCTTCCGGGTGAAACTTGCGCAGCCTTCCACCGAATAGCTGGACCAGTTTTTGAAAACGGGGGTCTTCCAGCAAGCTGGCCTCGAGGGCGGGCCTGGCTTCGGCCTCCTCCGATGCCTCATCGGGGAGGGTGGGGTCGAACAGCGAGGCTTCGGGGTTCCAGGGTTCCGGTTCGGGCGGCCCGGCCACCGGGGGGTGTTGCAGCGATGGATGGGGTTCTTCCCAGGGGGGTCCGCGGGGGCCCGCCCGAGGGGGGGCGGCCGGGTTGGGGGGCGCCGCCGGACGGTTTCCCGGGGGCAGCGGTTTTGGGTGCTCCGGGGCCGCAGGGGTTGGCGGGGCAGGTGCCCCGGCGGGCTCTACTTTGCCGGTGGCCTTCGGGGGGGTGGGCTTGTCGGTGGGTGAAAAGGGGCGGGCCGAAGGCTCATCCGCTGGTTTTTTTTTCCCGCCCAGCCGCAGTTCGACCTGCTGGAGGCCCAGCACTTCCCGCACGGCCTGCTGGATGTCCTCGAGGTTTTTCTGCGCTCCCTGGTGGTGGAAGCTGGCCCGCTCGGGAAAGAGCAGCACCACCTTGTCTTCCTCGAACCGGGGCTCGGCCTCGCGCACAAAGGCCCGCACGGTGCTTTTGAGCACCCCCATGACCCGCCGCCACTCCGAGGCCAGGTCGGCCACACCCGGTGCGGAGGCACTGGAGGGCCTGGAAGTCTCCTCCTGGCCCTGGGGCCTGGTTGGAGCCCCCTGTCCTCGGGCCTCGAGCTTTCTGGGCCTAGGGTCGAAGTCGGGGAGGGGGGGGCTGCTCTGGCCGACGGGGGCTGCGTGGAGGGCCTGGTAGGCGCTCAGGAGGGCCAGCTCCAGCGATAGGGCATCGGAGCGCTTGAGGAGGCGCTCGAGGGCTTCGTCCAGGGCGGTCATGGCCGCCACTAAGCGCTCCTCAGGCTGATTCAGATGGGGGCCGAGGCCCAGCCCCATGCGCCCGTACAGGCCGGCCCGCAGGGCCTCCAGCAGCCCCTGGGCCAGGGTGCGCGCCGCAAACCCCTGGGTGTAGAGGTGCTGGGCCTGCTCCAGGGCCTGGCGAATCTGCCCCTTATCCAGGGCCTCGGCCACCGCAAACAGCGCCTCCTGGGGGGGCAGCCCCAGGGCTTCCTCGGTTTGCTGGAGGGTGAGGGGGCCCTCGAGGCTCAAAAGCCGGTCCAACAGGCTCTCGGCATCGCGCATGGCCCCGTCGGCCAGCCGCGCAACAAGTTGCAGGGCCTCTGGCTCGGCCTGCCGGCCCAGACCCGCCAGGATGCGCTGCAGCTTTTCCACAATTTCGCCCTCGGAAAGCCGCCGGAAGCGGAAATGCTGGGTGCGCGAGAGGATGGTGGGCGGCATCCGCTCGGGCTCGGTGGTGGCAAAGATGAAAATGACGTGCGGGGGAGGCTCCTCGAGGGTCTTCAAAAGCGCGTTGAAGGCGCTCTTGGACATCATGTGGGCCTCGTCGAGAATGACCACTTTGTGCTGGCCCAGAATGGGGGCCAGCAGAATCCGCTCGCGCAGGTCGCGCACGTCTTCCACCGAGTTATTCGAGGCGGCGTCAATCTCGAGCACATCGGGGTGCCGCCCCTCCCGCACCAGGCGGCAACCCTCGCAGACCCCACAGGGCCTGGGCTCCTGGCTGCAGTTCACGGCCTGGGCAATCAGGCGGGCGCTGCTGGTCTTGCCCACCCCCCTGGGCCCGGAAAAGAGGTAGGCCTGGGCCAGCCGCCCCGAACGCAGGGCGTTCAGGAGCACTTCCTTGACGTGCTCCTGGCCCACCATCTCGTCAAAGGTGGTGGGTCGGGCCTGGCGGTAAAGGGCGCTCACGGGTTCTAGCTTAAGGCCCCAGGCCCAAAGCGCAAAGCCGGGGCGGCTTCCAAAAATCAGCGTGCCCAAAACCGGGAAATGAAGCCATCGCCACGCCAGTCCTGCAATGGAGATGGTTCAGGTTCGCAGCCAGGGGGCTTTCGGAGACTTCCGGATTGGTTACCCCTCACCACAATGGCTTGCGGAGTGGGCAAAACCAGCCTTTTTACGCACTACAGGCAACCGAGCAAGGCTAGATATCCGGTAAATCCAGGTCGGGAATGCGGTTGAAGGCGATGCGGGTGACGGCGCTTTCCTCGGTGCGGTGCATCCCTGCAAAGTAGAGGGCCTGGGGGCCGTACTTGCCGTTGGCCTTGTCCATAGCCTGGGCCAGTCGCACCAGCTTCTGGTCGGCCTCGAAGAGGGGCCAGCCCAGCTCCTTCTCGGGAATCAGACTGCCCAGGGCAATCCCTACCTTGAAGGGGGTGCCCTCGGGTTTTTGCGCCCAAAGCCGCAGGGCCACGCGCAGCAGGGTCAGGGTGTCCTGGCTGGGCTGGATGCGCATAAAGCCGTCCCATGAATGCTTTGCACTGCCGTCCAGGAAGCGCACGAAGAGGGCTACAGAGCCAGCCCAGTAGCCCTCGTGGCGCAGGCGGGCCGCCGCACGGTGCACCAACCGGCTCAACACGGCGCGGGCGCCGGTTTCGCTTCTGAATATGGGCGGCAGCACGTGCGAATGGCTCAGGCTGCGCCGCCTGGTGGGGGTCTCGGGCAGGTCGGCCCCCCGCAGGCGGTGCCACCAGGCAAAGCCGTGGACCCGGCTGCCCCAGACCTGCGCGAGTTGCAGCATGGAAAGCTGGTAGAGCTGCTCCACCGTGGTCACGCCGTGCCTGAAGAGGCGTTGCTCCATGCCGGGGCCAATGCCGGGCAGGTCGCGCAGGGCCAGCGGGTAGAGCCGGTGGGGCAGGTCGGAGGGTTGCAGCAGGGTCAGGCCGTCGGGTTTGTGCATCTCGGCGGCCACCTTGGCCAGGAACCGATTGGGCCCCAGGCCCACCGAGCAGCGAAGCTCTTGGCCCACGTGCCGGTAGATGGCCTGTTTGACCTGCTCCCCCAGCCGCAAGGCCCTGCCGGGCTCCTGTTCCCGGCCCATCAGCTTGCAGACCAGCTCGTCAATCGAGAGGACAGCCTCGACCGGCAGCACGGTGTCCACCGCCTGCAGAATCTGGTGATGGATGCGAATGTACTCCTTGGGGCGGGCCTCCACGACCTCGAGCCCAGGGCACAGCAGCCGGGCATCGCGTACCAGGGTGCCGGTCTTGATGCCGTAGCGCTTGGCCTCGTAGCTCGCGGCGATGCAGCAGGTGGTCTCGGCCAGCATGGGCACCACCGCCACCGGCCTGCCGCGCAGTTCGGGCCGGAGCTGCTGCTCCACCGAGGCAAAGTACGAGTTCATGTCTAAGAACAGGTAGTGGATGCCCATGTAAACCTCCAGGTTGAGGGGGTTTGACCCGCAGAAGTCCACCCGTTTATGTATATTACATAATACAACGGTCAGGTTTTTGCAACAACAAATAGATTGATGCTCTGAAAGGCCTCCTGGCATCTTGGTTTGAACCCTTTGCAAGCTGGAGCAGTGGGGCAGGGCGCAGGGGCTCTGTATAATCACGCTCCGCTCGTGGATTCTGGAACGTTGCTCGTGCGCCTGAAGTTGGAATCAAACCCGTTTTGCTATCGGACAGAGACTGTGTGGCGAGAACCCACTCGCCAAAACATGGCCCCCGAAGGCTCCGGTTCCAGGAATGAGGCGTGGGGGGCCCCAAACAAAAAGAACCCTCGAGGCGAGGGTTCTTTGGTACGGGAAACGGGGCTTCGAATCAGAAGTTGAACTTCAAGCCGGCCCGTGCGCCCAGGCCAAAGTTGAGACCGGCCTCCAGGCGCGGGTTGGCCTCCACGAAGAAGCCCAGCGGGCCAAAGGCGTTGATATCCAAGCCCACCGCTGCGCTGCCGTAAACCGGGTTGGCCAGGGCCGGCAGGAAGCGGGCCCCCACCCCCACGTAGGGGTTCAGGAACCCGGTGCCGAAGTGGCGGGTCAGGTAGGCTTCGATGCCCAGGGCCTGGGTGCCCAGGTTGTAGTCCAGGCCGGCCCGCAGGCCGAAGCCCAGGAATACCTCGCGCACCCCGACCACGCCGCTGATGGCCAGGTTGTTGGTATTGAAGATGCCGCCCGGAGGCTGGGGAAGAATGCCCAGCGCAGCGCCCGCGCCAAAGTACAGGTTGCGACCGGCGGGAGCGGGGGGCGTGGCCGGCGGTGTGGGCCGTACCTCGGGCTGGGGCTGGGGTTGAGGCGCAGGGGCAGGCCGCTGGGCCTGCTGGCGCAGCTCGTTGACCTGGTTTTGCAGGGTGGTCACCTGGCCGCTGAGGCCGCGTACCTGCTCTTCCAGGGCCGCCACGCGGGCGGCGTCGGGCCGGTTGCGAACCTGCTCTTCCAGGGTGGCGATGCGGCGCTCGAGGGCGACCGCATCCTGCGGAGCAGAGGGCGCTGCCGGGGCCTGGCTCAGGCGCTGCACCTGCTGCTCGAGGGCCGCGATGCGGGCCTGGAGTTCTGCCGGGGTGGGGCCGGCGGGCTGGGCAGGCTGCGTCGGTTGGGGAGCCTGGGCCAGGCGCTGCACCTGCTGCTCGAGGGCCGCCAGGCGCTGCTCGAGGGCTGCCGCCCGCTGGCTGGTCTCGATGGCCCGCTTGACCTCGGCCTCGAGCGCGGCCAGACGCGCAGCCTGATCCTGGTTGGTGCGCTCCAAAGCGGCAAAGCGCTGCCGGAGCTGCTCCAGCTCGGGTGCGACCTCCTGGGCCCCCCGCTCCACGGCCAGGCGGCACTCGGGCCGGGTGGTCTCGAGGCGGTTGGTCTGGTAGAGGCGGAAGAAGATGAGGGCAGCCTGGTAGCGGGTCAGGTTCTGGTTGCCCCTAAAGGTGCCATCCGGGAAACCCTCAATCAGACCGCACTGGACGGCAAACTCCACAGCCTGACGGGCCCAGTGCCCCGCCGGGATGTCCCGAAACTGGGTCTGGGCGTTTGCAAACGCACCCAGGAATAGGGCCACCGCAAAGGTGGTCATGGTGAGCCGGCTTTTTCGCATGAAAACCTCCTTCTTGAACCGAACTTTGTAAAGCCAAGAGGTTCTGGCTCCGTCTCCTACGCTACGCAGCCAGTGTGAGGGCCCAGCTTAGCCAGCCCATAAGCGGAATTAGGGACTTTATCACCCATTTCATGTTCGGGACTTTCCGCCTGCGCCCTTTGGGTACAATCCCCCCATGCAGGTCAAAAATCTGATGGGGTTGCGCCCCTATACGGTGCACAAGAACGAAACCCTGTACGCGGCTGCCGAGCGGATGCTCGAGCACCGCCTGGGGGGCTTGCCGGTGGTGGGCGACGGGGGCGAGGTGGTGGGGCTCCTGGAGATTGACCAGATGCTACCCGAGCCGCAAAAAGTGCCCTTTTCGGATGTGGAGGCCCTGCGCTTCCTGGACGAGTGGGTAGATCCCGGCTCGTTTGACCGTTTGGTGGAGCGTTACAAGAACACGCCCGTGCACCGCTTGATGCGCACCGAGGTGGCTATGGTCGGCCCCGACGACCCCATCGAAAAAGCCCTGGGGCTGATGCTGCAAGACCGGCAGTACCGGCGGGTGCTGGTGGTGGACGAGCATCGGCAACTGCTGGGCACCCTGACCCGCTCCGACTTCCTGCGTTTGTTTGTGCGGGGGCGCTGATGCACGGCATCGGGCCTCTGGTCGAGGTGTTTTTCCTTCTGCTGGCCGCAGAGCTGGTGGGCTGGCTGTTTGCCCGCCTCAAACAGCCGGTGGTGATTGGCGAGGTGCTGGCGGGTGTGCTGGTGGGGCCTGCGCTGCTGGGCCTGGTACACGACGGGGAAATTCTGGAGTTTCTGGCCGAACTGGGGGCTATTTTCCTGCTCTTTATGGTGGGCCTCGAGACCCGCCTGCGCGACATTCTGGCGGTGGGCAAGGAGGCCTTCCTGGTCGCGGTGCTGGGGGTGTTGTTCCCCTTTGTGGGGGGGTATTTCTTTGGCCAGAGCATCGGCTTTGGCCAGCTCCCGGCGCTGTTTTTGGGTACGGCGCTGGTGGCGACCAGTGTGGGGATTACGGCCCGGGTGCTCCTGGAGCTGGGCGTGCTCTCGCGCAGCTATAGCCGCATCATCCTGGGCGCGGCGGTGATTGACGACGTGCTGGGCCTGATTGTGCTGGCGGTGGTGAACGGGGTGGCCCAGAGCGGCACCTTCGAGCTGGCGGTGGCCCTGCGCATCACCCTGCTCTCGGTGTTGTTGGTGGGCGGGGCCATGCTGCTGGTGCCCTGGCTGCGGCGGGTCTCACTGCCTCGCTTTACCCTGGGCAACCCCTTCGGCTTTGCCCTGCTGGTGGGGGTGGGGCTGGCGGCGCTGGCGACCACCATTGGCCTGGCCCCCATCGTGGGGGCCTTCCTGGCCGGGATGCTCCTGGCCGAAGTGCGCGAAGAGCTGGCCATTGAAGAGCACATCCGGGCGGTGGGGCAGTTTTTGACCCCGATCTTTTTTGCCATGGTGGGGGTGCGCCTGGAACTGGCCGCGCTGCTGAGTGCGAAGGTCTGGCTGGTGGGCAGTGGGGTCTTGCTGATTGCCCTCTTGGGCAAGCTTTTGGGCGGATTTCTGGGGGCCATGAGCCAGGGCTTCCGCCGGGCGGTGGTGGTGGGCATCGGGATGGCCCCTCGGGGCGAGGTGGGCCTGATCGTGGTGGCGCTGGGCCTGGCCGCCGGGGCGGTGAACGAGGAAGAGTATGCGCTGGTGCTGTTTATGGTGGTGGGCACGACTTTGCTGGCCCCACTTTTTCTGCGGCCCGCCATTGCTTGGGCCGAACGCCGGCAGGTTCCAGAAGATTCTTCATGAAAGCCAACCAATGGCTACATGAACGCAAATTCATCGCACTTACGCGTATACTGGCCCTGGTATGCGCCTAAATGCTGTGTGGCTCTGGCTTATTGCGATGGCGCTGGCCCAGGGTGGGCCCACCTACACGGTGCAACGCGGCGACACCCTGTTCTCCATTGCCAAACGCCACGATACCACCGTGGAAATCCTGATGCGGCTCAACAACCTGAGCGAGGCCACCCTGAGCGTGGGGCAGGTGCTGCAGCTGCCGCCCCGGGTGGTGCAACACACCGTACAGCGCGGCGATACGCTTTTTTCCATTGCCCGGCGCTACGGCTCCACGGTGCAGGCCATCCAGCAGGAAAACAACCTCGAGGGCACCGCGCTTTCGCTGGGGCAGGTGCTCCGCATTCCCCAGGTGAGCGTGGCAGCGCCCCCACCCCCTCCGGCCCCGGCCAGCCCCAACCCCGCCCCACCCCCAGGCGCTGCGGCCAATCTGGTCAACTCGACCCCGCTTCCAAGCCCCACCCCGCCCCAGCCCACCCCCGAACCGGCGCCGCAGCCCCAGCCCGCCGACACCGACTACGACCCCACCCACCCCCTAATCCTGGTGGTGCTCAAATACCTGGGGCTGCCCTACGTGTTCGGGGCCAACTCCGACCGGGCGGTAGACTGCTCGGCCTTTGTCCAGCAAGTTTTTGCCGAAGTCGGCATCAAGGTGCCGCGCACCAGCCGCGAGCAATGGGGTGCTTTCACCACCGTGCAGGGGGCCATGCGCCAGGGCGATCTGGTATTTTTCAGCTTTGGGGGCCGCCAGATTGACCACGTGGGCATCTATTTGGGCCGGGGGGTGTTTGCCCATGCCAACAGCTACGGCAGCCGCGTGGTGATCGAAAGCCTGGACAGCCCTTACTACAAGCGGGTCTATCGGGGGGCCAAGCGGGTGGAGGCGCTGTCGGCGACGCAGCCGTAAAGGGGTTCCCAACACGGCTCCGTATGGCAGGGTTCACCCGGTTTGCGTGTGCCCCGACGCCGGATGGGATGCGGTGGTGAATCAGCTACGAGCGCCTGGCGTGGGCTGCCACCAGCCCCGCCACAACCACCAGCAACCCCGCCACCACCCCATACACCACCACAGGTTCGCTGGCATGGGCCACCCCGATGCCGGCGAAAGCCCACAGCAACACCAGGTTGAAGGGAATGTCGCGCTCACGCCGAGCAAACACCACCCCGACACCTGCTGCCACCAGCACCAGCAGCAAGGCCCAGACCTGCCCGGGGAGGCCCCAACCGTTCCAGCCCAGTTCAATGAGGGTGATGGCGGCATTGGCAACGGTCGCCACGGTAATCCAACCCAGGTAGAGGCTGAAGGGAACTCGAGCCAGCCCGCTTTCGGCTGCCGAGACGGCAAACTGCCCCACCCCCAAGCGCACATACAGCAGCAGGGTGAGTAGCAGGCCGATCATCATGACCATGCTGGGCACGATCCGCAGGTAGTGCCAGCACAGCAGCCAGGCCACATTGAACCCGCAGGACAGCACGAACAGCCCACGGGTGGCCACCAGCCGAGGGTTATCTCGCTGGGCGGGTAAGGCCTGGTAGACCGCGTAGGCCAGCAGGGCCAGGTAAATCACCCCCCAGATGGCGAACACATAGCCCGCTGGGGTCAAGAAACTGGCAAAGCGATCGGAAACCTCCCCGGTCTGGCGGCCCGCAATGGGCAGAATGTTGGCCAGCGCATTGACCGCAATGGTGGCGATGACGGCCAGCACCACCACCCCCTGCATGAGGGGTGCAGCGGCAGCAGATGACGGGATTGATGGTTGCACTTTGCTACCCTACCCGGTTTGGCCCATGCCGTATGGGGTGCAGCGACACATCGGCCACAAAACCGGGCGCCAACCCCGGGTTTCCATCTTGCGGTATGGTAGTGCCCAGTATGTTTCGCTCCCGCCGCACCCCCAAGGGTGGAGGGGTGTTCCTGGAGATGGACACCGCCAAGGCCGAGGCCCGCGCCCGGGGCCTGGAGGTGGTTGACCTCTCCATCGGGGCCTCCGACCTGCCCCCGCCGCCCGAAGCCCTGCAAGCCCTCAAGCAGGCCATAGACGACCCCGCCACCTACGGCTACTGCCTCAAGTCGGGGACGCTCCCCTTTTTAGAGGCTGCCACCGAGTGGTACTTCCGGCGCTACGGGGTGCGGCTCGAGCCCCGGCGGGAGGCCCTGAGCCTGCTGGGCTCGCAGGAGGGGCTGGCCCACCTGCTGATGGCCATAGCCGACCCCGGCGATGTGCTGCTGATGTGCGAGGTGGCCTACCCCTCCTATTTTGGGGCGGCCCAGGGGGCGGGCCTCGAGGCCTACCTGAGGCCCCTGGGCCCCGACCTGCTGCCCGACCTGTGGGCGGTGCCACCGGCGGTGGCCCGGCGGGCCAAAGCCCTGTTGCTCAACTACCCCAACAACCCCACGGCTGCCCTGGCCTCCGAGGAATTCTTCGCGGAGGCGCTAAAGTTCTGCCAGCACTTTGACCTGCTGCTCATCCACGACAACCCCTACCTCGACCAGGCCCTAAAGCCCACCCCTTCGCCCCTGGCCCTGCCGGGGGGCCGGGAGCGGGTGGTGGAGCTTTTTAGCTTCTCCAAGAGCTACCACCTGGCGGGGTTCCGGCTGGGTTTTGCCCTGGGCTGCGCCGAGGCCATCGGGAGCCTGGAAGCCCTCAAAGCGCCCATTGACTTCAACCAGTACCCGGGCATTCAGCGCATGGGCATGGCCGCCTTGGGCATTCCCCAGGCGCGCTTGCAGGCCGATGCCCAGACCTGGGCCAACCGTCGGCAGGCGATGGTGGCGGCCCTGGCCGAGCAGGGCTGGACGGTTCCGCTGCCCGAGGCCGGCATGTACCTCTGGGCCCGGCTGCCGGCGGGCCTGGCCCTCGACGACCTGCAGTTTGCCAGGAAACTGGTGGCCCAGACCGGGGTGGCCCTCTCGCCGGGGCGGGCCTTTGGGCCGGGCGGGGTGGGCTATGTGCGCTTTGCGCTGGTGCAGCCCGAGCCGGTGCTGCGCCGGAGCGCGGAGAAGATCGGGGATTTCATCCGCAGGGAGGCCCAAGACTGAAGGATGCCAGAAGCCGACGCTCTACCCCCAGGCCAATGCGCTGAGGGGCGTCCGGGGGTGAGGTGGGGTGTCGCCGAGGAGGTGGGCTGCACCTTTGGATTTGTCCGCATCAAGCGAAGAGCCTGTGCTTTGGCAGAGCGCTCAGGCGAGCGAATTCGTAGTGGATATAATCAAGCTGCTTGAGGCACACCAGGCCCGACGTAGCTCGAGGCTGCAATCTCCCTCGAGGGGCCGTGTTCAGCGAGACCGAAAACTTCGGTCCTCCAAGGGGCTTGTTGCAGGCCCTGCTCAAGGAAGTGCTCGAGCGTCAAGGCACACCCCGGACGCATGGGCCCGAGATGCCGTAGAAGGCTTACCTACCGCCATGGAACTCATGACCCCCGCCCCCATCCTGGACAGCCCACCCGAGCACCTGCCCACCGGGAACCTCGAGGTTCACGTGGAGACGAGCCCCCAGGCCCCTGCCATTGCCCGCCTGGGGGTGGCCTCCCTTGCGCTAAATGGTTTGTTGGACTGGGTGGGGGAGCCCTTGTTGGAAGTCTCGGGCAGGGGTTGGAAGGTGTCGCGCACGGCGGACTGGATTCCGGTCTGGGAAAACGAGCAGCTCAAGGTCACGCTGCTGGCCCCCTACGGCGAGCGCGGGCTGGCGCTGCGCCTGGAGCCCCGTACATCCGGGCCGATTCAAATCGCCGGGAACCTGGAGTACCTGGGGCTGCGGCGCTTCAAGGAAGAGCGGCTCGAGGCCACCTTTCGCACCACCCACGACCCCTGGACGGGGAGTTTTGTGCTGGAAGCCCGCAGCGAGCGCACCCTGCTGGCCTTGGGCTGGCAGGCCGACCCCCCTCCCACCCGCGCAGACTGGGGCCAGCAGTACGTGCTCGAGTGGGACACCGGCCCGGTCACGCTGTACCTGGGCCTGGCCCCCGAAAGCGACGGGGCCCGCACCACCGCCCTGCATTTGCGCCGGGTAGGCTGGGAGGCGCTGCTGCGCAAGACCCTGCACAAGCTGGCCCTGCTCTCCACCCACTACAGCGGCCCCCTCTTTGAGCTCTACCGGCGGCACCTGATTTTTAGCTACTTCTACGCCCAGGCCGACACCCTGGAAGGCGAGCCGGTGCTGCTCACCTCGCGCAGCCCGCACTACTACGTCTCGGGGGCCTACTGGGCCCGGGATGGGCTTTTGTGGTTTTTTCCGGCCCTGCTCAAGGCCGACCGCAAGCGGGCCAAAGAGGTGCTCAAGGCGGTCTTCCACCGCTTTGCCCGCTGGCCGGGGGAGCACGCCCAGTACCTGAGCGGGCCGCCGTTGTATCCGGGCTTCGAGCTCGACCAGGCCGCCGCCTACCCGCTGGCCCTGGCCCGCTACCTGGAAGCTACCGGCCCCAACCCCGAACTCGTGGCCGAGCTGCGCGAGCCCCTTCGGTGGGTGTTCGAGCGGGTGGCCCAGGAAAAACACCCTTCGCTGCCGCTTTATCGCACCTTTCTTTCCCCCACCGACGACCCCGTAAAAGAGCCCTACCTGACCTACGACAACGCCCTGTGGGCGGTGGCCCTGGAACGGCTTGCGCCCTACTGGCCCGAGCCGGAAACCCTCAAACACGAGGCCCGGGCCCTGCGCGAGACCCTCTACCGCCAGGCCGAGCGCAACGGGCGTTTTGTCTTCAGTTTTGAGCCGGGGGGACATTATACCTTCTCCGATGAGCCGGCGGGCAGCCTGCTCTTGCTGCCGCATCTGGGCTTTTGCAACCGCCAGGACCCCATCTGGCAGGCCACCGCGCTGTGGATTCTGGGCCCAGACAACCCCCACCACTACAAAGGGCGCTTCCCCGGCGAGGGCTCGGCGCACTTTCCTTTTCCCTCCGGCTTTGGCCTGGCCAACCGAATTTTGTCGGGGCTGATGCGACCTGCGGGGGATGCCTTGATGGTGCTCGAGCAGGCCCCCCTAGACCAGGGCTATGCCTGTGAATCGTTCGACCCCCAGACGGGGAAGAGCCGCACCGGGGTGGGGTTCGCAGCGCTGGCCGGTTTTATCGCGTATGCCCTATCGGCAGGCAAGGAGGGCCGAACAGCTCCCCTAACCTGAGGCCGCCCGGCCCATCAGAAGCAACAGCAGCACTGCGCCTCCCAGCGCGGTGGTTATGGCCGCTGCACGGGTCTTGCGGAAAAACAGCGAAAGCCCAAAGCCGGTCAGGGCCACCAGTAGCAAAAAGCCCCCCGAGAGGTCTATCAGCCAGGCCCAGGCCCGGCCCGCGTCGCGCCCCCGGTGCAGGTCGTTGAGCACGGCCACCGGGCCCTGGGCCACCACCTTCAAGGTGTAGCTGCCGTCGGCTCGGTTAATAAAGGCATCGGCGGCGTAGGCGGGGGCCCGGAAGCTGATGGAGGCTTCCTGGTCGTCGGCGCGGGTATCGCTTACCCGGCCCTTCAGGCTGTGGGCAGCCCGGAGGGCCTCGGCGGTTTGCAGCCAGTCTACCTGCCCGTCCCGCTGCCAGTTTTGCGGCAGGGTGCCGCTGTAGGTGTGGGTGGTCTGGGCGGTGCCCAACACCCACTCGGGGTGGTTCAGGGTGATGCCGGTGGCGGCGAAGAAAAGCACCACCAGCAGGCTAATCATGGAAGCGTAGAGGTGCAGCCAGCGCACCACCCCATAGGCCCTGGCTCGCAGGGGCTTTTGGAGCTTGTCGGGCCGGGCGGCTTCAACCCTGCTTGTCATAGGTGAGCGTCACCTCCTTCAGTTCACCGGCCATGTTGAAGCTGCGCTTGAAGGGCGTTTGGGCCAGGGTGACTTTTTCGCGGAAAAGCTCGTAGGGGCCGTGCTCCCGCACCATCTCTACGCACACGAAGTAGTCGCCCTGGCTCACCGGGTTGCCCTTGTCGTCCTTGCCGTCGAAGCTCAGAGCATAGCGCCCCGGCAGGCGGGTTGGGCCCGAGACGGTGTTCTCGAGGCTCCCGCTGCGATACCAACGCCGCAAGTCGGGCAACCAGCGGGTTCCCTTGCTGGACTGCTCAAACCACAAGGCCAGGGTGCGCACCGGCAAACCCTGGGCGTTCTCGAGCCAGACCGCCACGTAAGGAGCGCGGTAGCGTCCTCCGCTGGCGGCTGCTATCTCGAAGGTGATATCCAGCTTCATGCCGGCAGCCCAGCGGGCCTGGGCCAGACTCCTTCCAGCCCAAAGGGTCAGGAACAGGCCGGTGGCACGGTAGATAAAGCTTCGGCGGCTGATAAACCTGCGCTGCATGGGTATCTCCTTGATATTCATCTTGATATTCATCGAATCCGTTGTTGCTCGAACCTGGGGTTGCTGTGGGTCTGGCCGCTTGCCTCCACCAGCAAGCAGCCCACCCCGAAGACCTCGGCCAGGGCCAGGCTGAGCATGGGCTCCAGCACGCAAAAGGTCGTGGAGAGCACGTCGGCCACTGCGGCGCTGGGGGCAACGACGGTGGCCTGGGCAATCTGCGCTACGGGCCGGGCGCTGCGGGGGTCGAAGAGGTGCTGGCCGCGCCAGGTGTGGCCGCTGGTGGCTACGCCCTGGTTGCAGATCTCGAGCCAGGCCAGTGGAGGGGCGTTGTCGGCTGGATGGAAGGGATGCGTGACCGCAACCCGCACCCCCTGCGGGCCGATGTGCCGAAGATCCCCTCCCAGGTTGACCAGCACCGCCTGCCGACCTGCCCCCAGGGCGGCCTGAGCGGCCCGGTCGGCAATCTGCCCCTTGGCCAGGGCGTTGAAGGTGAGGGGCAGAGGGGTCAGCTTGTGGGCTACGCGGCCCTCGAGCCGCCATAAGGGGCCCTGGAGGGCCGTCTGGAGGGCGGAGCGCTCGGCCTCGCTGGGCCGGGGGTTCTGCCGGTACAGGGCTTGCACGGCGGCTACCGCCGGGTTGAAGGCCCCGTAGGTGTGGGCCATCCAGCTTTCGGCCTCGCGCAGCAGGTTTCGCAGCTCGAGCGAGACCACTGCCCTGCCCTGGGCCTGCCAGCGGGAAAGCTCGGAGGTGGGCAGAAAGCTGCTAAAGATGCCCTCGAGCCGCTCAATCTCGGCCAGCGCCGCAGCCTCGCCCGTGCGTGCACTGCGCGGGTTGTCGGCCAGCAGTTGCAGCTCGAGGGCCGTCCCCAACACGCCTTCATGGCGAACCCGATGGTGCTGGAGGCGCGGTTTGAGCCAGGTGTGGAAAGCCAGGGGCATAAAATCTCCGAACCGTAGGGGCAGTATCCCCAAACAGCATGAGGGTTTGACCAACGCTTGAAGAAGATTGGTTGAAGAAGGGTCTACAGGTTCAGCCCAATCTCGAAGGTAGCCGCATAGCCTGCGCCGCTTTGAACGGGGTTGAGCAGCAACTGGCTCCCGCCGTTGCGGTAGATGCCGTCGTTGGCGTTGCGGGTGCGGGTGCCCGCCTTGGCGTAGGGGGGGTTGGCCAGTATGCGGTCGCTCAGGGCGTCGTCGAAGAAGAGCTGGGAGGTGAAGTCGCGGTTCTGGTAGCGGATTTTGAAGTGGATGTGCACGGTGCGGCCCGGATACCAGCCGGGGTAGATGGTGGTGAACTGGGCGAGGCCCTGGGCATCGGTAATCTGGTGGCCGCGCAGCCACTTCTGCCCCCGGGTGTCGGCAAAGCGGTCCTGCACGCCGGAGTAAAGGCCCTGGGCGTCGCACTGCCAGATGTCCACCATTGCGCCCGGTAAGGGATTACAGCCGCCGGTCGAGACCCTCGAGACCGCAAAGCGCAACACCAGGGGAACCCCGGCCTTGAGCACGCCCGTAGTGGGGTCGGAGCGGATGTCGGAGCGGTTGAGCTGGGTATCCACAAAGTAAGGGCCCTCGGTCAGAGCCGGGCGCACGATGCAAGCCGGCAGCGGTGCATTCTGTGCGCTGGCTTTCGGCCCGCTCAGAAGCCCGCCCACCCCGGCCAGGCTGCCCAGCCCCAGCACCGAAAGCACCTCGCGGCGGCTCAGGATGCGCCCGATGGGTTTATCGTCGTTGTCCATACAACCTCCCTTTGGATTTATTCTGGGTGCCTCCGGTGGCAAGCGGGTTAGAGCTTGCGGGGTCTTTTTTCATCGGCCCGGGCAACCCAGAAGCTGGCTGGAGGGTGGCTCACCCCCCCAGGTTCTTCTTCAGGGTCTCGTACTCGCTCTGGCTAATCTCGCCCTTCGCGTAGCGCTCACGGGCAATTTCCAGGGCCCGGTCGGGGCCGGCTTTGCCGTTGGCCGGGCTTCGCAGCAGCCGCGCAATCAGCACCAGCACCAGCGCCAGCAAACCCAGCAGCAACAGTACCCAGAGCACATCGTCCACCACCCCCAAGCCGTAGTAGCCGAAGCCATCCCATCGTCCTCGGTGATCGATCTGCCACATACAAACCTCTCCTAGAGGAGTGGCTTGCGGTACATGGGTTGCCCACTGACCGCAAGCCACCGGCTACTTGCTCCTAGCGTCCGCGGCCCCGGGGGCCATCCCACCCATCCCGCTCGCCCCTGCCCAGGCGCAGCTGCACCGGCTGGGCGACGAGGGCCTTGGCAACCGCCTGGCTGCTGGCTTTGAGGCTGGTGGCCTGCTGGGCGGTCAGACGCCCGGCCTGCACGGCCTGGTCAATGGCCTGGTTGCGGGCCGTGACCAGGGCAGCCTCGAGGGCGGCGGGGGTCTTGCCGAGGTCGGTGGCGACCTGGGCCAGGGTCTTGGTGCCACCTGAAAGCAGCGCAAGCTCGGCGGGGGTCACGCCCAAAAACTGGGCTGCGCTGTAGTACAGATTGCCCACCCCCAGGCCCCGGAACATCATCCGCTGCATGGGCTGCACCGGCGCCTGCTGCGGGGCCGGGGTCTGCTGGGCCAAAGCGCCCGCCAGGGCCAGGCTCGAGACAACCAGCAAGGTTTTGACTGTTTTGTTCATAGCTTCCTCCTTGTGTCGGAAAGCC
Organism: Meiothermus sp.; assembly: GCF_025056915.1. Classification (GTDB taxonomy): domain Bacteria; phylum Deinococcota; class Deinococci; order Deinococcales; family Thermaceae; genus Meiothermus. The sequence goes on from NZ_JANWVH010000019.1 coordinate 26,332, forward strand.
CTTCTCGCTTTCCCGAGCCAAAGTGTGCGGCGGCGCGGTTACGGGGCAGTTACGAATCGCTGAGAGGGTTTCTCATGGGCCGTGGGTGCGTTGGGCACAGCTTTCGGGGTGGTTGGCCGGTATGGGCAGGTGGCTGAAAAAGGGTCGGAAACGGCGCCGCTCCGGAGTTCACCGGGTCACATAAAAGCCCGTCCGACCACACCCCCACGTTTGGCGAATTGAGTCCCACCTGGACTCGCTCTGTCCCTCCCTTGCCGTGCACGGGAAGCCAGGTGGGGTGGCAGATGCTCTTCCTGCCTGATCGGGCGAGGGCCATCCTTCTTTGGAAAAGGCGGAAGTGCAGGGGCATCTTTACAACGGTGTATTAGAGCGCTCTCGACATATTGTTAGCCATTCGAGTTCGAGAAAGCCTGGTTCTGAACAGAGCAGTGGCCGCCTGGAAACTCGAAAACATGCCTCTCGGCCCGGACGCAACGCAGACAAGCGTGCCGCACCGAGGTGAGGTACGTCTCTTTGTCCCTTCTCGTTTTCGTGGACGGCCACGTCTGTGAAGAGCGTGATAACTTGGCACGTCATATCTCTCGCCATGCCCCTAGATTTGCCCTTCTTTGCAATATCACTCTGTACGCCCGACCTCTTCATAACCCCCCCATAACCCCTACAATGCAAGCTGTACACATGCGGCTTTTGCTGGTGGAGGACGAACCCAACATCGCCCGCCCGGTGATCAGGGCGTTGGAGGCCCAGGGGCACCAGGTGCGTCACGCGCCGGATTTGCAAACGGCCCGCGAGCTGCTGGCCGAGGCCGAGCCGGACCTGATGATTCTGGACGTGCGCCTGCCGGAGTCGGAGGACGGGGGGTTCATCCTGGCCCGGGAGGCCCGCCAGGCGGGGTACAAAGGCCCCATCCTGTTCATGACCGCCCGCGATGCCCTGGCAGACCGGGTGATGGGCCTCGACGAGGGCGGCGACGACTACGTGGTCAAACCCTTCGACCTGCCGGAGTTGCTGGCCCGGGTGCGGGCCTTGCTGCGCCGGGTGAGCGAGGTGAAGCAGAGCCGGGTGCAGTACGGCCCCCTCGAGCTCGACCTCACCAACCGCAGCGTTCGCTGGGCAGGGCGGCCAGTGGAGCTGAGCGGGCGCGAGTATGCCCTCTTGGAACGCCTGGCCCTCTTCCCGGGGCGCATCTACAGCCCGGAGGAACTCTTAGATCTGATCTGGGGCGAGGAAGCCTCAGACCCCGGCGTGGTCAAGGTGTGCGTGCACCACCTGCGTAGCAAGCTGGACAGCCGCGTGGTGCGCACGGTGCCGGGGGGCTACAGGCTGGGGTTGGAACCATGAGCCTGCGGGTGCGGCTGGCCCTTTTCATCGCCCTGGCCATTGCTCTGGCGCTGCTGGTGCAGGGCTTCTTGGGCTATGCCAGCTTCGAGCGCTTGCAGATGGGCAGCCTCGAGCGCGAGCTGGATGCCTACTTAGGGCGCATTGTGGGCCAGCTGGAGGGCCGCAGGGGCCCCTCGCGTTGGTTGCGGAGGGAGCGCGATGGCGATGGCCCCCGGTTCACAAGCCCCAATCCCCTCGAGCGCCTTCGCCTCGAAGACCGCGATGTGCCCATGAACCCCACCCAGGCCGGTACCATCGCCCATGCCCGCCTGGTGCACAGCGGCACCGTGCTGCGCGAGTGGGGCCGTTTTCCCGACGAGCTGCCCTTTTCCAGCAGCCCAGTGCCCCGCCTGGAACAAAACTGGCTCTTCCGCAGCGTGCGCCTGGGCCCGGAGATGTACCTGCAAGGCGCGGTGGAGGCCAGCCAGGTTCGGGCCAGCCTGGCCGGTTACCGGCAAACCGTGCTGCTGACCGCGCTGGTGGTGGCTTTGCTGGGCGCGCTGGCGGCCTGGCTGCTCAGCGGGCCGGCGCTGAGGCCCCTGCGCCATCTTCTGGAGGCCACCCGACGGGTGGCTGACTCGGGCGACCTGAGCCTGCGGGTACCCCCCGAGGGCAGCGGGGAGCTGCGCCACCTGAGCCAGACCTTCAACCAGATGCTGGAAAGGCTCTCGGCCTTCCGCCAGCGCGAGACCGAGTTCACCCGCAACGCGGCCCACGAGCTGCGCACCCCCCTGACCGCCTTGCAGCTCCAGCTCGACGCTCATCGGCAGGGGCTTTCGACCCCGGAGGAGACCCTGAGCGTGGTTCAGGAAGAGGTGGAGCGCATGACCCACCTGAGCGAGTCGCTCCTGACCCTGGCCCGGGAAGGGCGCGGCCAGCGGGTCGGGCTCGACTTAGCCCAGCTGGCCCAGGCAGCGGCCCGGAACGCCGGGGTTCCCTACCAGGGGCCCCAAGGTTTGCAGATCATGGGCGACCCCTTCCTGCTGGAACAAGCCCTGGAAAACCTGCTCAGCAACGCCCAGAAGTACGCTTCTGGGGCCAGGGTGGAACTCGAGCCCGCCACCGACCCCACCTTTGTGGTGCTGCGCGTCCGCGACACCGGGCCGGGCATGCCGCCCGAGGTGCTCAAGCGGGCCGCCGAGCCCTTCTACCGCGCCCCTGGGGTGCGCGTGCCCGGCAACGGCCTGGGCCTCTCGGTGGTGGCCCAGGTGGCCCGAGCCCACGGAGGTCGGCTGGTGCTGGCCCCCAACCAACCCCAGGGCTTATGTGCCGAGCTGTGGCTCAGGGTAGCCGAGCCGGGTTGAGGGGAAGCTGCAACTCGAACAGGGCGCCCCCCTCGGGGCCGTTTTGGGCCGTGACCCGGCCTGCGTGCAGCTCGACCAGGGTTTTGACGATGGAAAGCCCCAAACCGCTCCCACCGGTGGCCCTCGAGCGCGAGGCTTCGGCGCGGTAGAAGCGGTCGAAAACTTTGGGCAGGGCCTCCTCGGGAATGCCGGGGCCGGTGTCTTGAACCTTCAGGTAGGCTAAAGAGGCCGAACGGCCAGCTTCGAGCACAATCTTGCCCTGGGCCGGGGTGTGGGCCAGGGCATTGTTCAGCAGGTTGCCAATCACCTGGGCCAGGCGGTCGGGGTCGCCCTTGACCGGTATGGGCTCTTCAAGTTTGAGCTCGAGGCCGATCTGGCGGGCTTCTAAGGCGGCCTGGAAGCCCGAGGCTACGCGCCGCGTCAGCTCGGCCAGCTCGAGTTCGCGCATCACCAGGTTCAAGCGCCCCGCGTCGGCCAGGGAGAGGGTGCGCAGATCCTCGACCAGGCGGGCCAGCAGCGCGGTCTGGTGGTGCAGGCGGTCTATCTCGGCCTGCTCCAGGGGCAATACCCCGTCCTGGATGGCCTCGAGCCGCCCCTGCATGACCGTGAGCGGTGTCCGCAGCTCGTGGGCGATGTCGGCAATCAGGGCCTTGCGCTCGGCCTCGAGGCGCTCCAGCGAGGCCGCCATGTGGTTGAAGTTCTGGGCCAGCCGAGCCACCTCGTCGTGCCCCTTTGGGCTCGGGATGCGTACCGAGAGCTGCCCCTGGGCCAGCCGACTGGCCGCTTCGGAGATGGCCTCGATGGGCCGGGCCACCCGGCGGGCGAACACCAGCGCCGCCAGAATCCCCAGCACCGTGGCAACCAGACCCGCAATGAGCAGATTCTGCTGCAAACGGGCCTCGAGGCCGGGCCGCCGGGGACGCGGCGGTGCCTGGAGCCGCAGGGGGGGTGCGTTGGGGTCGTCGAGGGGGGCGACCAGGAAAACGGGGTTGGGGTTCTCGGGGTCGGTGGAGGGCCGCATCTGCACCCGTATTTCACGGCCTGCAACCAGAAGCTCGCGCAGCTCGGGGGTCAGGTTCAGGCTGGGCGGGCGGCCCTCGTTGCGGCGCAGGTACTCCCGAAGCTCGGGGGGCAGGTCGCGGAAGGTACGCTCGCGTTGGTAGTTGTTCAGGGCGATGGTGATCAGGCTGGTCACCACCACCACCAGCACCATGAGCAGGCTCAGGCGCACTTCGATGCGGTCGAAAAAACGCATATCGCTAAAGGCTAGGGGCCGGCAGGGGGTCTCAGGCCTCGAGCCATAGCCGATACCCTACCCCGCGCACCGTTTCCAGCAGGCCGCCCCCGCCCAACGCCTCCAGCTTCTTCCGCAGGTTTTTGAGGTGCACGTCCACCACCCGCTCCAGGGCATCGGACTCGGGAAGGGCCGCCTCCAGCAGCTCGGCGCGGGTGAAAGCCTTGCCGGGGGTGCGGGCCAGGGTCTCCAGCAGCCGAAACTCGGTGGGGGTGAGCTCGAGGCGCACCCCCTCCAGCCTGGCCACCACCTTCTCGCTGTCGATTTCCAAAGGCCCCACCCGCAGGATGGGCCGGCTCGGTTCAGCCGGTACGGCCCGGCGCAGCACCGCCTTGACCCGGGCCACCACCTCGCGGGGGCTGAAGGGCTTGGTCACGTAGTCGTCGGCGCCCAGCTCCAGGCCCAGCAGCTTGTCCAGGTCCTCGGTGCGGGCCGTGAGCAGAATGACCGGGGTATGGCCCTCGCTGCGAATGCGGCGCAGCACCTCGAGGCCGTCCATCTCCGGCAGCATGATGTCCAGAAGCACCAGATCGGGCCGGGCCGCCCTGACCAGGTTCAAAGCCTGCCTGCCGTCCGAGGCCCGTTCGGTGCGAAAGCCCTCACGGCGCAGATAGCCCTCCAGAACCTCGGCAATCTCCGGCTCGTCTTCGACCACCAGTACCAGTCCCACCGATTCCAGTGTATCGGGAGACGGCAACATGAAAAAAGATTGCTACGGGGTTGTGAAGGGCCGGCGTGGGATTTGTGTAGATTTGGGGAAGTCCACCCTTCCCAAAACTGACCCACCGGTCAATAATGGGCTTTTGTGACGCTGCCCGCAGGCGAGCCCCGCCGTTCGCAAAACCTGGCCATCTGGGAGGGCATGCTGGCCATCCTGTTCATCAACTGGAGCACCGGGGTGGTCATGACCGGCTATGCCCTGTGGCTGGGAGCGCCCCCTGTGGCCCTGGCTATCCTGGGTGCCCTGCCCATGGTGGGGCAGATGGCGGCCCCCTTGGCACTGTTTTTCCGGGGGAGCCGCAAGCGCCTGAGTGCCACTTTGTCGGCCCTGGGGCGCGGTTTTTTTGTGCTGACCCTGTTGTTGCCCTTGCTGCCCGAACCCTGGCGCATCCCCGGCTTGCTGGTCATCGCGGCGCTATCGCAGCTCATCGTGGCGCCCGTGAACGTCCTGTGGACGAGCTGGATGGCCGATCTGGTGCCGGAAAAGCAGCGTGGGCGCTACTTTGGCCTGCGAAACGGAATTCTGGGCCTGGTCGGCACCCTGGGCAACCTGGTTGCGGGCAGCCTGATTGATGCGCTGGGCAAGCCCTGGGGGTTTTTGCTGGTGCTGGGCATTGCGGTCATTGCGGGCGTGGGCGCCACCTTTGTTTTACGGCGGCAGTTTGAACCCCCCTCGGCCAGCACGTCCCCTCGCTTTGCCGAGTTCGTCCAGCCCCTTTCCGACCGGCGCTTCCGGGGGTTTTTGGGCTTTGTGGTGCTGTTTTTGGGCGCGGTGAGCGTGGGGGGGCCGTTTGTGTTCCCGCTGTTCCTGGAGCATGCCCGCATGACCTTTACCCAGGTGGGCCTCTGGACGGTGATTGCTGCAACCTGCGGCCTGGTGCTCAGCCCCTTGTGGGGCCGTCTGGCCGATCGGATTGGGCACTGGCAGGTGCTGCTTTTGAGCAGCAGCGTGGCCGCGCTGGTGCTGCCCCCGCTCTGGCTTTTGGGGGGGCCGGGGCAGCTACAGACCATCTGGGCGGCGGCGGCCTTCGACGCGGTGGCCTGGGGCGGTATCGGCACGGCCCTGACCAATGTGGCCCTGCAGAGCGCATCGCCCGAAAAACGCAACCTTTATCTGGCCTGGTACTGGATGGCCTTTGCAGTGGGGGGCATCCTGGGCTCGCTGCTGGGGGGGCTGTTGGGCAGCCTGCACGCGCAGATGAAGCTCTTCCCCAGCCCCTACCACCTGCCCATCCTGGTTTCCATGCTCCTGCGGGTCATGGCGGTGTATTACCTGGGCTGGCGCATCCGGCGCGACAGGAAGCGGGCCGTTGTAGCTGGGGGGCTTTAGAGCGCTCTTCAGATATTATGAGCCATTCGAGTTCGAGAAAGCCTGGTTCTGAACCGTGGCCGCCTGGAAACTCGAACACATGCGTCTCGGCCCAGACGCATTTTCGTTTTCGTGGGCGGCCACGTCTGTGAAGGGCGCGATCACTGCAAGCGGGGTTGGGTAGGGGACAGGTGCTGGCCCACAACCCACTCCCTCCCCTCCTGCCTGGTGGAACCTTGGAAGTTGCTTGTGCCTGGGGTTGGCATTACCCGGCCCGCAGGCCCTCGCGCACGCCGAGCAGTTGCAGGGCGGCTTCCTCGGGGGTGAGGTCGCCGTGGGCTACCCTGGCAATCAGGTCGTGACCCTCGCGGGTCTTGCGGCGGCCCCACTCCTGGATTACGCTCTCGATTTCAAAGCGGGCCCGCTCGAGCCGGTCGGCCTCGAGCAGGTGGTGCTCGCTCAAGTGCCGGTAATGGGCCTCCAGGGCCTCGAAAACCTCGGGAACCCCCTCGGCCTTGGGGGCCACGGCGGTCAGGACGGGCGGCTTCCAGCCTGCGGGGCGCGGGGCGGCAAGCTCGAGGGTGGTTTTGAGTTCCTGCACGATGCGCTCGCCCCCCGGCAGGTCGAACTTGTTGACCACAAACACATCGGCAATCTCCATCACCCCGGCCTTGAAGGCCTGCACGGCATCGCCCGCCGCAGGGGTCAGAATGAGCACGGTGGTATCGGCCACGCGGGCAATGTCCACCTCGCTCTGCCCCACCCCCACCGTCTCCACGAAGATGCGGTCAAAGCCAAAGGCTTCCAGCAGGGCCAGGGTGGCTACCGTAGCGCCCGCCAGCCCGCCCAAAGCCCCCCGGCTGGCCAGCGAACGAATGTAGACTTTTTTGTCCTGATGATGGCGCATCATGCGGATGCGGTCGCCCAGGATGGCCCCGCCGGTAAAGGGGCTGCTGGGGTCTACAGCCAGCACCGCTACACGCTCGTCCCGCTTGCGGGCCTCCTCAATCAGCCGGTCGGTGAGGGTGCTTTTGCCCGCCCCAGGGCTGCCGGTGAGGCCCACCACCCGCGCATGGCCGCGCCCGCGCAGTTGGCGCAGCAGGGCCTGCCCTTCGGGGTAGCCCGACTCCACCAGGGTAATGGCCCGCGCCAAAGCCCGCATGTCCTGGGCCAGAAAACGCTCGTAGAGGTTCATGGGCTCAGTCTATCGCGGTTGGGCAGGTTTTTTGCCATGCTCCGGACTCAATCGTCTTTTTGGGATTGCAAAGCAGGCAGCCACTCCGATGGAATTACAAACCCCTGCACGATTCCGAGGCGTGGCCGATGTGGAGTCTCACGGGGATAGGGGCCGGCAGACGGCAAGGCAAGAAGAGTTCTTGGTAGAAGCGGAGCCATGCCCTTGGGCGGCTTTTCGCTTTCCGCCTTGGGCTTTTGGCCCTACACGACCTCAAAAATCCCCTCGATTTCCACGCTGCTGCTAAAGGGCAACTGGGCCATACCCACCGCCGAGCGGGCGTGTTTGCCTTTCTCGCCAAATACTTCCAGCAGCAAGTCTGAGGCGCCATTGATGACCCTGGGCTGCTCCTCGAAGTCGGGCATGGAGTTGACCATGCCCAGCAGTTTGACCACCCGACTGACCCTGTCCAGGTCGCCTACCGCGTCCTTCAGCACCGCCAGCAGGCGGATGGCGACCTCGCGGGCGGCGTGGTAGCCCTGCTCGGTGCTAACCTCGCGGCCCAGCTTGCCCTTGAGGCTCGAGACCTGGCCCGAGATGAAGACCAGGGAGCCGCTACGCACCCAGGGCACAAAGCTGAACATGGGGGGTTTGACCTCGGGTAACACGATGCCAAGCTGTTCCAGGCGCTGTTCAATTGTCACTGAAGCTCCTTGTGGCTGCCGGTAAATATCCGGTGCTACCGGCAGGTGTTTTACGTCCAGGCATCAGCGAGCCTCGCGCTCAGGGCTGCACAAAGACCGGAACCTGGGCATGGTTCAGAATCCAGCGCGTGACCGAACCGAAGAAGCCTCCGGCCCGGCTGCGCCCCACGAACAGGGCATCGGCCTGGTGCTCGTGGGCGAAGCCCAGCAAGGCTGCCGCCGGCGACTGGTCGGTGGAGAGCACCTTGGCCTCGAGGCGGCCTTCCAGGGCCAGCGGCAGCGTCCGGATGGCGTGGTTGAGCGGCTCGAGTTGGTCGGCATCCCCCACGTGCAGCACGGTCATTTTTCCGCCGCTGGCCTCGGCGATGTGGTGGGCCAGCCGCAGCACCCGCTCGGCGCCGGGGGTGGGGCCATAACCCACCAGCAGATGGTCGAGCCCCTGCACTTCGGCCACCTGGGGCACGGCCACGACGGGTCGGGTGCTCTGGGCAATCACCCGCTCGGTGGTGGTGCCCAGCAGCCGGTCGGCCAGGCTGTCCTCGCCGTGGGTGCCCATCACCACCAGGTCGTGGTCGGCAGCGTGTCGGAGAATCACCGGGATGGGTTTGCGGGGCTCGAGCACGGTCTGGGCCCGGGTGTCCAGGGCCTCCAACTGCCGGGCCATGAGCACCGACCAGGCTTGCTCGGCTTCGTCAAAGATTTTCTCGGTCTGGGTGTCGAAAAAATGGGCCGCACTGGCGTAGCGAGGTTCGGCGGCGTGCACGATGGTGAGCGAGCCGCCGGTCAGGTCGCGCAGCATCTGCGCCAGCTTCAGCGCCTTCTGCGAAGCCGGGGAAAAATCGGTGGGGTGGAGGATTTTCATGGAACCACCCGGCGGCGGGGCCTCACAGGAGCGCAATACAGGCCACTTCGACCCTCACATCGCGCGGGAGGCGGGCGACCTGCACGGTGGCCCGGGCCGGGAAGGGTTCGCGCACGTACTCGGCATACACCTTGTTGAACACCGGAAAATCGTTCATGTCGGCCAGGTAGCAGGTGGTCTGCACCACTTTGGCAAAGGAGCTTCCGGCGGCCTCGAGCACCGCGCCCAGGTTTTTCATCACCTGATGGGTCTGGGCCTCCACATCGCCCGCAACCAGCTCCCCCGCTGGGGTCAGGGGAATCTGGCCCGAGCAGTACACCATGCCGCCTGCCACGATGGCTTGGCTGTAAGGGCCGATGGCCTGGGGTGCCTGGTCGGTCTGAACTCGTTGCTGGCTCATGCCCACAGCTTATACCAAGCCCGCTTCATGGCTATAGCCCGAGTTGCCCAAACTGGCCGGGGCTTCGCTTGCAGCTTTTGGCCTCAGGCGCTTCAAGGGCTGTTTGTTGAGCGCCAGCGGCTGAAAGGAGCCCCGTTCAGAAACCCTGGGTGGCCGGGCGGGCCGGGAGGGGCTCGTGTACCAGGGTGGTCTTGGGCGGCCTGACCTCCAGGCCCAGGTAGGCCAGAGGGGTGTTGGACTCGAGGTCAGCCGCCATGATCAGATAATCCACTTCTTCCAGCGTCCACAGGTGAACCCCGTGGGCTTGGGCAAGCTCCCGAAACAACGGGCTGTACTGGCCATTGATGGCAATGAGGATAACCCCCTCGGCGCGATGGGTCTGCTGGGCGGCCCATAGAGCTTGCAGGGCGTTTTCGTGGCCGGGGGCTCGGGCTTCGACCTGGAACAGGTAACGCAGGCCGGTGGGTGATTGGGCCAGAACAAGGCCCTGGTCGGGGGTTAGCGAGGCAACCCAGTGGGGGCATCGGTTCAGTAAACCGGCCACGTAGCGCAAAAAACCCTTGAGGTTGATGCCCGGCATCGCATCTATCTGCATAGATACCCCCTGAACCATCATGGTAGAACCCGGCTGTGGAAGCAAGTGAAGTTTGTACTCATATAAGGCTTATAGCCCTTTTAGGATTGGACTCATTTTTTTCTCAACAGGTGGCGGCGGCAGCCTGTGGATAACTCTGTGGATAACCCCGACCTTTTTGTGGATAACTCTGTGGGTATCGGAATGTTTCTCGTCAGGAGAAGTCGGGTTTTTTCGATTGAGACGCGATTATTTGTGTGAATCGAATTGTGAAACGATTGTCACCTGAAGCCTTTTGTACTAAAGCGACTTGACCCAGAACACCATGGGTTTGGCAGTGGCCTGCGGCTGGCCCAGGTCTTGCCAGGAAAACTGACAGACCAGGTCTGGGCGCTTGGAAAAGCCCCGCCGCTGCCAGAAAGCATCCAGCGGCACATAGTCAGCTGGCTTGAGGGGGTGATTGGCCGGGCGCTCCACCGCACAAAAGGTGAGCTGTCGGTAGCCGAGCTGTAAGGCCCGGGCCTCCCGATGATGAAAAAAGGCCACCCCCAGCCCTTGCCCCCGGTAGGCTGCTTCCAGCACCGATTCCCCAAAGTAGTACCACTCGGCTGGGTTGAGCCCGGCCTTCAAAAAGGGTTCTTGAAACTCGGTCTCGGCCAAGGCCAGGGGCAAAGCGGTGGAAGCCCCCACCACCCGTTCGCCGTCCCGCACCACAACCAGGGTGCTCTCGGGCCATTCCAGAAACTTGGCCAGGTAGTGCTCCTCGTACTCGAGGCTCCCCTCGTACAGATAAGGCCACTCCCGAAAAACCAACATGCGCAGCCGGGCCAGCTCCGGGATGAACGGGGCCACCTCGGCGCCGGAAAAAACGTCCAGGCGTAGGCTCATGGCTTCCAAGATACATGAACTGTTGCGAAGCCAAACCTTCGCTACAATCGGACGTATGATTCTGAGCGCCGACCCCCCTGCCGATGCCTTGCTGATTGATAGCCGCTCCCCCGCCGAGTATGCCCAGGGGCACCTGGAAGGTGCGCTCAACGTGGATCTATCGGGTTTTCGGGGGCGCTTGCGAACCGAGGAGGAGTTCCGGCAGCTCGAACAGGCCCTGGCCGACCTCATCGGGCGGCTTGGGGCCGGCCCCCAGAGGCCGGTGGTGGTCTACGACACGGGCCTCAACACCCGCCTGACCAAGACCGCCTTCATGCTGGCCCTGGGCGGGCTGGAGGTGTACCTGTGGCCCCAGGGCTGGGAAGCCCAGGCGACCAGCCAAGCCTCGGTTCAGCCCAAGGAGGGCGAGCCCTGGGCCCGGCTCAACCGCCAGATTCTCCTGACCGCCGACGAGATTCTGGCCCAGCCCGAAGCGCTTCTGCTGGACGTGCGCGAACCCCACGAGTTTGCCACCGCCCGCATTCCTGGCGCAAAAAACATTCCCTTAGGCGCCTTCGGCCCCAACAATGCAGGGGCCCTGGGCCTGCAAGCCGGACAAACGGTGGGAGTTCACTGCCGCAGCGGCGCGCGCAGCGCAACAGCCTTCTGGTTGCTGCGGCAGCAGGGGGTGCTGGCCCGCAACTACCTGGGCAGCATGCTCGAGTGGGAGGCCGAGGCCGACCTGCCGGTGGAGCGGGGAAGCTGAACACTGTGTTGCATAGAGCGCTTTTCACATATTGTGAGCCATTCGAGTTCGAGAAAGCCTGGTTCTGAACAGAACAGTGGCCGCCTGGAAACTCGAAAACATGCGTCTCGG
>NZ_JANWVH010000001.1 GCF_025056915.1 Meiothermus sp.
TTCACTGGGAGGGGGGGCAGGTCAACCTGAAAAAAGGGGGGATTGCCGCCATCGTGGCCCTGGCGCGGGTGTACGGCCTCGAGGCCGGCAGCCTGGCCCGCCCCACCCTGGAGCGCCTGCGGGCCGCCGCCCTGGCCCGGCTCATCCCCAAGGAAGAAGCCGAAGACCTGAGCGAGGCTTTTTTGTTCCTCTCCCACCTGCGCCTGAAGCACCAGCTAAAAGCCCTGGAGCGGGGCCAGCCCCCCTCCAACCGGGTGGCCCAGGAAGCCCTCAGCCCCCGCGAGCAGCAGATGCTGCGGCAGGTTTTTCTGCGCATCCGCCAGGCCCAGCAGGCGCTGGCGGGGCGGTTTCGGTTGCAGGTCTTATAAAGTGTCCTTTCCCCTGTTGACGTTACCGACGGCCTCACCCCAAGGCTATTTCCTGAAAGCGACCTGAAGACCGGAAAAGCTAAAGGCCGTCGGTAGCGCCAAAGTAAAAAACACCCGCCATCAACGGCGAGTGTTTGTTCCACGTGTAGACGATTTCCTACCAGCCATTAATGGAACTGCGCTTCCTCCGTCGAGCCCACCAACGCCGCGGTGGAGGCCTGCCCGGCGGTGATGGCCATCAGCACCTCGTCGAAGTAGCCTGCGCCCACCTCGCGCTGGTGCTTGACGGCGGTGAAGCCATCTTTCTCGGCGGCGAACTCGAGCTGCTGCAGCTCCACAAAGGCGCTCATGCCGCGCTCCTTGTAGCCCTTGGCCAGCTCGAAGGTGCGGTAGTTGAGGTTGTGCCAGCCGGCCAGGGTGATGAACTGGAACTTGTAGCCCATGGCCCCCAGCTCCCGCTGGAACTTGGCGATGGTGGCGTCGTCGAGGTTTTTCTTCCAGTTGAAGCTGGGCGAGCAGTTGTAGGCCAGCATCTTGCCGGGGAACTGGGCATGGATGGCCTCGGCGAACTTGCGGGCGACCTCGAGGTCGGGGGTGCTGGTCTCCATCCAGAGCAGGTCGGCGTAGGGCGCATAGGCCAGGCCGCGGGTGATGCAGGCCTCGAGGCCGTTGCGAATGCGGTAGAAGCCCTCGGGGGTGCGCTCGCCTTCCTTCACGAAGGGCTTGTCGCGCTCGTCAATGTCGCTCGTGAGCAGGGTGGCGGCCTCGGCGTCGGTGCGGGCGATAATCACGGTGGACACGCCCATCACATCGGCGGCCAGCCGGGCCGCGTTCAGGGTGCGGATGTGCTGCTGGGTGGGAATCAGCACTTTGCCGCCCAGGTGGCCGCACTTCTTCTCGCTGGAAAGCTGGTCTTCCCAGTGCACCCCGGCGGCCCCGGCCTCAATCATGCCCTTCATCAGCTCGAAGGCGTTCAGGGGCCCGCCAAAGCCAGCCTCGGCATCGGCCACGATGGGGGCGTACCAGTAGCGGTCGGTCTTGCCCTCGCTGCGCTCGATCTGGTCGGCCCGCTGCAGGGCGTTGTTGATGCGCTTGACCACCGCCGGCACCGAGTTGGCCGGGTAGAGGGACTGGTCAGGATAAGTCTGGGCGCCCAGGTTGGCGTCGGCGGCCACCTGCCAGCCCGAGAGGTAGATGGCCTCGAGGCCCGCCTTCACCATCTGCACGGCCTGAGCGCCGGTGTAGGCGCCAAAGGTGTTCACATAGGGACGGGTGTGCAGAAGCTCCCACAGCCGCTCGGCCCCCACTTTGGCCAGGGTCTGCTCGGGCAGAATGCTGGGGCGCAGGCGCACCACATCCTCGGCGGTGTAGTCGCGCTGGATGCCCTTCCAGCGGGGGCTGGTTTCCCACTCACGACGCAGCTTCTCGGCTTCCAGTTTCATCTCGGGGGTCAGTTTGGACATCGCACTTCCTCCTGTTTTGAGTATGGCCCGGACGACAGATTTTCGAGGCGTGTATATTCCAATAAGCGACACCTCCAAAAACGTGTACTATTTATTTCGCTACACCTCAAAAGTATTACACCAGTGTGTACCTAGCCAGTTTATACCGGCTGGTTCAACCGGCCAGAAGCAGGCCTGGCCTGCTTCGGGCCCGGCGCTTATGCTTTCGGACTTTGGGGCGTTGTTTGGGAGTTTGACAAAGGCCGATGGTGGCGGACGATTGAACGCAAAACACCCTGCGCCCCTTGCCCGAGCCCCGGCGTGCTCCGGCCCTTGAACCCACGGCTTGCGACCGGCATCTTTGCAACGCTGTGCGCTGGGCGCTTCAAAACCGCTTTGTTGGTGGCGATTAAGCAGGGCTAAAGAAAGCTGCAAGAACATGAGCCGCATCTGAAGGGGTGTCGGGGTAATGTCGTTAGGGTAAGGAAGGGGAACCTGTATGAAACGCAACTTCGGCTTGGTGCTGGCCGTAGCGGCTATGATGGCAGGCTGTGGGGAGACCAACGTGGTCGAGAACCCGCCGCCAAGAAGCGGTGGGGCAACGGCCTCTGCCACCGAGAGCGCAGCGGCCAGCAAAAGCTTCGATGATAGCGCCAGCAAGGTGATGCAGAGCCTGCCAGCCGAGCTGGCCGGCTACTTACGCAGTCTGAACGCACCGGTCAACCTTGACCTGGGCCGTGTGCTGGGCTTGCCAGGGTCGGGGGCCTCGAGTGCGGCGGTGGAAGCGCCAGGGGGCGGGGTTTCGCTCCAGGCCACCGAGACCCGCCTGACCCGGGGTAGCTGGGACTGCACCACCGGAAGCTGTGTGCGTACCGACAGCGACGACTACCTGGTGCGCTGGCGCACCGCCCAGGGCCAGACCGCCGAGCTGCTGCTCGACTGGAACGGCTCCACCAGCGGAACGGCCTCGGCCACCGTGCTGGGGCACTACAGCGCCAGCAACGAAGCCCTCTTCGAGGCCCCCACCAAGCTCATCGGGCACATCAAGGTGAATAACGCGGTGGTAGCCAGCCTGAACCGAACCACCGTCTTTCCCGATAGCCGCTGTGTGACGGGGCGCAAGGTGCTGGACATGCCCGACCAGCTCAAGGCCACAGCTTTCCTTGATAAGGCCGGGGCGGGGCGGCTCGTTGAGGTCAGGAACCTCGAGTGGAACATCGGCAGCAACCTCACCACCAAGGGCGATATGGTGCTCAAGGGCGGCGGCGAGACCGTGAACCTGAGCTGGGACGTGACCACCGGGGGCACCGTGGTTCGGGCGCGCTGTGGCAACTTTGCCAGCATCCTGGCCACCAACATGCGGGCCTTGGCTTCACTGGGCAACCTCAAGAAGACTTTTGCCCTGGGCTTCGAGGCCACCGAGTTCCGCCGCGACCCCCTGCACATCGCCTTCAGCAAGGGTTCGGTGCAGTTCGATGGCAAGACCGCCGAATTCCGGGGCGTGCTGGACGATGCCAACCGAAATTGCATCCTGGGCGAGAACCTCTCCTTGAGCTTTGCCGGGGGAGAGACCAACCTCGAGCAATACCTCATCGCGCACCACGCAGCCAAGCCCTGTTCGCGCTGAGGGGGCTAATGGCCGAGGCTCAAAGCAGTCACGATAAGGCCTTGCCGAGGCCAAAAAAACGAAAGGGTGAACTGCCCGAACCCCTCCTGGTTGGGGGTGGCCTGCGTGTGTCCGGCGGCACGGGGGACTGGTTCTCTGATGAGGCCCTGTTATGATGGGGCAGATTTTGGAGGAACCATGAAACGACTTGTGGCCTTGCTGACCTTGGTGATTGGTTTCGCCTTTGCCCAGGCTCCGGCCTACCCCGAAAACACCGTGGGGGTGGGGTTTGGGATTGGACGCGGGTTGATGGTGCAGGGAAGCCTGGGCCTGCCCTTCAGCCCGCTGGGCATTGATACCGGGCTGGATCTCGAGGTCATCGTCCCCACCAGCTTCGACAATGTGGAGGTCTGGGCCCTGTTCAAGGCCAACCTGCTGCCGGCCCTTACGCTGGCCGACCTCTCGCTCTCGGCGGGCCTGGGGGTAGACCTGAGCTTCAATACAGTGGGCAGTGTGTTTGGCTTCCACCTGGGGCCCATTGCCAGCCTCGAGATTCCCGGCGGGGCCATCTCGGGCTATGTGGGGCTCGGCATTGAGGGGGGCTTCAACCTGGCCTATGGCCTGGGCGGGCGGCTCTACCTGGACCCGGTGGCCCTCGAGGTGGGCCTCTCCGACCGCTATCCCTTCAAAATTGCGCTGCTGTACCTCTGGTGAGATAGCCGAAGGCCGAGTGCCAAAAGCGCAAAGCATTGGGTTGCAGTTCTTCGCACTTGGCTCGGGTCGAACGGCGCCTCACCCCCGCCTTGGGCCCTGATTTGGGCCTTTTGAGCGCCAGACCCAGCTCAAAGCCTGGCCGTTGCGGCACAATACCCCTATGCGCGGGATCTGGGCACTGGTGGTTGCGCTGGGCATGGCGTATGGGCAGCCGGTGTGGGTGCTCACGCCGCAGGGGCGCCTGCAGGGGGGCCTCAACCCGAAGGCCCAGGTGGCCTATTTTCTGGGCATCCCTTATGCGAAAGCCGAGCGCTGGAAAGCGCCCGAGCCGGTTTTGCGGCTCGAGGGGGTCTTCAAGGCCACCGAGCCAGGCCTGGCCTGCCCGCAGCGGGGAGTTTTTACCACCCGGCTGGGGGGCTACATGCCCCCCCAGGGCGAGGACTGCCTGAACCTGGGGGTCTGGGCACCCCTGGCCCCACCGCCACCGGAGGGCTATCCGGTGATGGTCTGGGTGCATGGGGGGAGCTACACCGGGGGCAGCTGGGCCGAGCCCCTCTACGACGGCACCTCGCTGGCCGCCGAGGGCGTGGTGGTGGTGGGCTTCAACTACCGGCTGGGCCCGCTGGGCTGGCTGGCCCTGCCCGCATTGCAAGCCGAAGACCCCAGCCGCTCTACGGGCAACTATGGGCTGCTGGACATGCTCGAGGCCCTGCGCTGGGTCGAGCGCAACATCCGCGCCTTTGGCGGCAACCCAGAAAACGTAACGCTCTTTGGGCATTCGGCGGGGGGGATGGCGGTGTGTACGCTGATGGCCCTACCGAGCGCCCGGGGTTTGTTTCACAAGGCCATCCTCCAGTCGGGCGGGTGCGCTTATGTGCGAACCCTCGAGCAAGGTTTCGCCTGGGGCGCTCGCTGGGCCGCCCAACTGGGCTGCGCTGCCAGCGACCTGGCCTGCCTGCGCCGGATTCCCCTGGAACGCCTTTTTCCCCCCGAAGACCGCAGCATTGGGGCGCTTTTGCAAAGGGTCGAAGCCGGGGAGTTCGCCGAGGTGCCCTGGAAGCCCCACCTGGATGGGGTCTGGCTGAACAAGGTGCCTTTGCAAGCCCTGCTAGAAGGGGCAGCCCAGGGGATTCCCCTGATTGTGGGGGCCACTGCGCAGGAGACCTGGGGCGAGCGTCTCGCCGGCCCTTCCGACTGGGGCGGCTTTGCCGAGCGGGTCGAGGCCAAGCTCCCCGGTCAGGGGGTTCGGGCGCGGCAGCTCTACCAGGCCCGCTACGCCTCGCCCGCCGAGGCCTGGGCCTACTTCCAGACCGACCGAATCCTGCTCTGCCCCACGCTGGCAGCAGGGGTTGCTCAGGCCGACCACGCCCCCACCTACAGCTACCTGGTGACCTGGGCCTCGCCGGTGCTGGAGCTGCTGGGTAGCTTTCACGGGATTGAGCTGCCCCTGCTCTTTGGCACCGAGACCACCTGGCCTGCGCTGGCCCTGTTCCTGACCGCTGAGGCCATGGAAAACTCGCGGCCCCTGGCCAGGGCGCTCCGCAGCCAGTGGCTCCACTTCGCCCGCTCGGGCGAGCCCTATTTGCAGGGCTGGCCTGAGACCAAAAGCGGCTATGCGATGGGCTTTAGCGCTCGGCCCGGCCTGATTCCCGACCCCTACCCAGGGCGCTGTGGGTTGTTCCGTTAGGCCGGGGCGAATAGCATAGAGCCATGCCGGTTCTGAAGGTCTCTGCAGCCGACCAGTTCCTGATTGCCACCGGCGACACGAGGCTCCTGGAAGTCTGGGAGGCGCTGCCCGAGGGGCTCTTTCCGCCTTTTCCACCGGTGGAGCTACCCGGGGGGCTGGACGGCCTGCTCAAGCGGGGCGGGTTTGCCCAGACCTTTTTTGTGGGGAGCGAGGTCTTGGGCCTCAAGTTCCAATCGCCCAAAGGCCAGACCATCCAGGCTGGGGGGCTCACGGTGAAAAACGTGCAGGGCTACGACCTGGTGCGGCCCTTTGTGGGCAGCTTTGGGGCTTTGGGCGACGTGCTCGAGGCCACCCTCAGGCTGCGCCCAGGCCGGGCCTGGGTTTTTTTGCGCCGCAGGGGCGAGCTGGCCGAGCCTCCCCAGAGGCCGCGCTTCTTGTGGCAGGCGCTGGCCCACACCTATGCTTTTCACTTTGGACATCCCCTCGAGGTCAGGCGCTTCGCACAAACTTTTGGTGGCGAGGAAGTTCGGGGTACGCTGGACTACACCCCGCTATTCCCGCACGGGATGGGCGTGGGCCCCGGCAGCCTGATAGACCTGCGCTTTAGCTGGTGCGATGGGGGCGCCAGGCCCCCCATGCCCGAAGCCTACAGGCGCCTGGTGGAAGCCGTTTGAGCAGGGGAGAAAGGGAATAGAGGCCTCAAAGCTACATAGTATGGAGAGCCTACCGATAACCCTTGACCGGCAATTGCTTTTTGACCCATGACCTGAGACTTGCGACCTGTGACCGTTGCGGCGAATCCACAGGGCCCAGAAACCAAATCATCAGGAATGTATGAAACCCAAATTTACTGTTCCCGACCATCTGAAACCCTACCAGCGGCGGGTGACGGCCAACGGGGTGGGCTTGCACCTCTACGACTCGGGCGCGGCCCCCTCGCAAGACCCCCCCTTTGTGCTTATTCATGGGCTGGGGGACGAGGCCGATAGCTGGCAAAAGGTCTTCCCGCTCCTGGCCGGGCGGGGGCGGGTGGTGGCCCTCGACCTGCCGGGGTTTGGCCGCTCCGACCACCCTAAAAGGGCCTATACCCTTCCCTTTTTTGCCGATACGGTGGTGGCGCTGCTGGAACAACTGAAGGTTCCGCAGGCGGTGCTGGTAGGTAGCTCTTTTGGGGCGGGGGTGGCCCTGCGGGTGGCCCTGCGCCGGGCCGACCTGGTGGCCCGGCTGGTGCTGGTGGGCGGCCCCCCTGTGCGAAGCAAGCTGGGCCGGCTTCAGATGATGTTCTTAATTCCGGGCCAGGGCGAAAAAATCTACAACAGCTTCCGGGTTTCGCAGGAGGCCGCCTACGAAAGCCTGCGGCCCTACTATGGCAACCTGGATGCCCTCCCCCCCGAAGACCGCCAGTTTTTGCGCGAACGGGTCTGGGACCGGGTCTGGAGCGACGACCAGCGGCGGGCCTATTTCTCGACCTTCCGCTGGCTGGCCCTGGAGGGGTTGCTGGGCCGGCCCAGTCCGTCCCAGCTGGGCCAGCTCCGGATCCCAACCCTGATTGTTTGGGGTGAGCAGGATCGGGTTATCCCTGCCGAGGCGGGCCGTACCCTACAGCGCTGGATTCCCGGGGCCAAACTTCAAATCATTCCCGGTTGCGGGCACCTGCCGCAACAGGAAAAACCTCTGGAACTCGTACGCCTGATTTTGCAGTAGGGGGGCTACATTTGGGCCCGGCACTCGGGGCAGACGCCGTGGTACTCGACCTGCACGTCTTCAATCTCGTAGGCGGGATAGCGGGTCTTAACCTCGCTCAGCAGGTCGGGTAGGGGCTGCACGATGTCGAAGAAGCGGTTGCACTTGCGGCAGACCATGTGCAGGTGCCCATCCAGGTTGGCTTCGTAGCGCAGGGCCTCCCCTGGGCGCGAGAGCGGCACCAGGTAGCCCTCTTCGGTCAGGGCCTCGAGGGTGCGGTAGACCGTGCCCAGGCTGATGCTGGGCACTTTTTTGCGAACCTCTGCATACACCCAAGCGGCATCGGGGTGGTGGCCCTGGGCATGCCGAACCACCTCGAGGACGGCCTTGCGCTGCTTGGTCAAGCGTTTCATTCCCATGGTGGTACCCAAATCTTCGGACAGTCGGAAACACGCGGGGCATAATCCCGACTGTTAAACTCAAGTTTACTGAAAAGAAACATGGGTGAAAAGGGGGTTGGTTCCGATGGCCCGCAATTTCGCCGCTAGCCAGCCTGCACGATGCCCAGCAACTCCCGCCCGCCTTCGGCCAGCAGGTCCTGGGCCAGGTCGTGCCCCAGCTCGGGGGCCTCCTCGGCGTCGCCCTCAATCTCGGCCCGGATAAGCTCGCGGCCATCGGGCGAGGCGACCACCCCCTGCAAGACCAGGGTGTCGTCGCCCTCCAGCGTGGCCAGCGCCGCCGCGGCGCATTCGTCCCCCGCACCCAGGGCGCGCAGGAAGGCCCGCTCGGCAGCCACCCGCACAAACGAGGCGCGGTGGTTGAGGCTGTAGGCCAGCTCCTCGGCCCAGTCGTCCCCCTGGCGCACCTCGAGGCCCAGGGCCCCCTGGCCGGGTGCGGGCAGCACAATCTCGGGGTCTATGAGCTGGTCAATGCGGTTGCGCAGGTCGAGCCGCAGCAAACTGGCCGCGCCCATGATCATGGCGTCGTACTCACCGGTGCCCAGGGCGGTCAGGCGGTCGTCCACATCGCCCTCGAGGTTGCGGATGCAGAGGTCGGAGCGGTAGGCCAGCAGCTGGGCTTTGCGTCGCAGGCTGTTGACCCCCACCACCGCCCCTTTGGGCAGCTCCTCCAGGCGCTTGGCGCTGCGCCCCACCAGGGCCTCACGGGGTTCCACCCGCTTGGGTACGGCAATCAGGCGAATTCCGGGCGTTTCCTGGGTCGGCAAATGCTTTAGCGAGTACACCGCGATATCCACTTCCCGTTTGCTCAGGGCCTGGCGCAGGGCTTCGGCAGCCCCGACCTCGGAGGTGTTTTTGGCCTGCACGGTGCGAATTTTGAACTCGGTTTCGGGCCAGTTTTCCTTCAGGCGCTCCACCACCCAGCGGGTCTGGGCCTGTGCCAGCAGGCTGGCCCTGGCCCCAATTACAATGACGCGCATAACGCCCAATATATTAGCGATAAAACGCAGAATGTGAAGAGCTATGCCGAAGGCATTTCCTCGGCGGTGCGGTATGCCGGGGGGAGCTGGTGGGCCTCGAGTTCAAAGTCCTGGTCTACACGCCAGGCTCGGCCTTCTTTTGCCAGCGCATGCAGGGTCTGCTGCACGTACTGCTGCACCCGCCGCAGCGGCAGGGCATCGGGGTTCAGTTCGGGCCGGTGCAGGCGCAGGAAAGCCCGGTGAAAGGCCGGCAGCTCGTGCAGGGGGAGCCGGGCCTCGATGGCCGACCAGCGCACACGTTTGCTCATCCCCTCCAGTTTAACGGGTTGTCCTTGTTTCGCTCAGGCCGCCCCGTCTGGCTGAGCCATGCCAGGAGGGCGTGGCCCATATCTGAAGCAGGCGCTAGCGGGCCTTGCCGAAGGCAAAGACCAGTTCGTCGCCCTTTCGCACCACAAACAGAAGGGCGGCCTTGCCGGCACTGTCCAGAAGGTCGTAGCGGGTGCGAATTTCACCTGCGACCTGTGTTTCTTGTTGGTTTTCCACAAAGTAGCCTGCCGCGGCAAAGCCGGTCAGAATCTGCTGCACAAAACCGGCTTGCAGACGGGCTGCCAGACCCCGGGCGGCGTAGACCTCCAGGTTGAACCGGCTGGCGTCGGGAATCCGGGCCACAATGGC
Organism: Meiothermus sp.; assembly: GCF_025056915.1. Taxonomy (GTDB): domain Bacteria; phylum Deinococcota; class Deinococci; order Deinococcales; family Thermaceae; genus Meiothermus. The sequence goes on from NZ_JANWVH010000001.1 coordinate 9,614, forward strand.
CTCGCTGCCCCGTCCGGCCCGGAAGGAGCCCGAGGGGAAGCGCACGCTGGCATCGAGGGACGACGCAATGGCGGCAACGGTGGTGACTTCCACCAGGGTCTGGCCCAGGGCAGGAGCTCCCAACAGAAGCAGAAAGGAGAGGAAGAAGGCTCTCATACCTCGAGGGTACCGCCGGGCCTGCGAAGGTTCGGGTCATTTGACGCGGCCATGCGGGGTTTTTGCTTGGGGGGAATGCGGCCCTGCAAAGGGGGCCTCAAGGCTCGGTCAGCACCGCCGACTCCCTCGGCGGTACGGGGGGCAGCCCCAGGGCCTGCCAGCGCTCGTCCACGCGCTGCACGATTTCGGGCGACATGGTGATTTTGGGCGGCCAGCGGCGGGTAAAGCCTTCCTCGGCCAGCTTGCGGGTGCCATCCAGCACCAGCACCGGCCCCTCCACCCCGCTCATTACCCAGGCGTCGCGCTCGGGGTCTATGTTGTTGAGCACCGCCCACATCACCTCGTCGAACTCGAGCCGGGTGTCGCTATCGGTCAGGAGCATCAGGCGGATGCCCGCGCTGTGGGGGGCAACCAGCAGGCGCTCGGCGATTTCCCGGGCCTGGTGGGGGCGGGTTTTCTCCAGCGTGACCATCCAGATGCCGGGCAGTTGCTTCTGGCGCACCCCCGGAATGCCCGGCAGGCTGGGGTGGGCCTTGGGGGTGAAGGGGAGGGGGCCGCCCTCTTCTTCTAGCTTGGCGGTGCCGTCCACAATCAGCTTGCCGCCGTAGCCCATGGCCCGCGAGGAGTGGTCGAGCACGTCAATGGGCCCCCTCGAGACCAGGGTGTCGCGCCCCGGCAGGGCGTGTTGCAAAGCGGCTTGCAGGGCCTCAGGGCCTTTGAGCGGGGCCCCGGCATCCAGCACCACAATCACCTTGGCAAACATCATCTGGCCCAGGCCCAAAAGGCCGCTCGCCACCTTGTAGGCCTGGCCAGGGTAGCGTTTCTCGATGCTCACGTTCACCCAGTTGTGCGCCACCCCGGCGGGCGGCATGTGGTAGTCGTGGATTTCCGGCAGGATGAGCTGTGCGGCGGGCAGGAAGAGCCGCTCGGAGGCCTCGATCAGGTAGGCGTCTTCCATGGGGGGGCGGCCCACGATGGTCGCGGGGTAGATGGCTTTTTTGCGGTGGGTGACGGCGGTGACGTGGAAGCGGGGGTACAGCTCTTCCAGGGTGTAAAAGCCGGTGTGGTCGCCAAAAGGCCCCTCCACCACCAGCTCTTCGGCGGGGTCTACATAGCCCTCCAGCACGAACTCGGCCTCGGCGGGCACGGGCAAGTCCACCGTCACGCCCTTTGTGAGTTCCACGGGCCGCCCCCGCAGGAACCCGGCCAGGTTGAACTCGTTGACCCCCGGGATGGGCGGCACCGGCGCGGTGGCGGCGTAGGTCAGGATGGGGTCGCCCCCTAAAGCGACGGCGACCTCGAGCCGCCGCCCCAGCTTTTTGGCCTTGTCGTAGTGCCGCCGCCCCACCTTGTGCAGCTGCCAGTGCATGGCGGTGCTTTTGCGGTCCAACACCTGCATGCGGTACATGCCCAGGTTCAGTTCGCCGGTCTCGGGGTCTTTGGTAATCACCAGCGGCAGGGTGATGTAGGGGCCGCCGTCCAGGGGCCAGCACTTTAGGATGGGGATTCTACCGAGATCCACCTGCTCGCCCCGCCAGATGACCTCCTGCACCGGGCCGCCCCGCACTTTTTTAGGAAAGAAGCCCTTCAACTCGCGCAGCTTGGGCAGCAGGGCCAAGGCCGCCTTGAGGCCGCCCTTGCCGGGGTTCAGGTTCATCAGGCGGGCCACCCGCTCGGCCAGCTCGTCCAGGCGCCGGACCCCCATGGCCCGCGCGGTGCGCTCGGCTGTGCCAAAGCCCCCGATAAAGACCGGAAAATCGCGGCCTTCCACGTTTTCGAAGAGCAGGGCCGGGCCACCCAACTTGACCAGGCGGTCGGCGATCTCGGTGATTTCCAGCTCGCAGGAGACCCTCTCCCGGACGCGCACCAGCTCGCCCCGGCGCTCGAGGTCTTGTACGAAGGCCTGAAGGTTCTTGTACATCTGCTTCAGGATAGCCGATGCCCAGCTGGGCAATGTGGCGATAGCTTTCAACTGAGCGTTACGGCTCCAGGCGCAGGTGCTCGAGGCGAAACCGCCGGGGCGTTCCGTAAACCAGAACCGCCTCGAGGCGCACCGGCAGGTCGTCGCGGCCCAGCAGGTAGTGCGCCGACTGGAAGATGCGGCGGTACTTGGTGGGGGTGAGGGCCTCGAGGGGCGTTCCAAATGCAGCGTCGCGGCGCTGCTTGACCTCGACGGCCACGTAGGTAGGCCCGTCCTGCATCCAGAGGTCAATTTCGCCGAAGGGGGTGCGCCGGTTCTGGCCCAGCAGCAGGTATCCTTTGGCCAACAGGTGCTTGCGGGCCAGCGCTTCGGCCCAGGCTCCTTTCATAGCGGGCTTTCCAGAACCTGCTCGCCGTTCACCAGCACCCGCAGCACCGCCGTTCCGCGCACCACAATTTCCTGGCTGAAGCTCCAGGGTTGCTGCACCGGCCCTTCAAACACGGTGTTGACCAGCACCTCGTCCTGCACGGTAATCACCACCACCGCATTGGGGATGTTCTCCGGCAGGGTGTAGCTTACGTTGACGCGGCGCTCCTGGGGCCCGGCGGGCGGGGTGGGCTGGTTTGCGTTGGGGTTGGGTGGTTCTGGGGTTGTTGGAGAGGGAGAGGGCGCTGGTGCAGGCGTTGTGGCGGGAGCGGGCTCAGGGCTTGGGGTGGGCTCCGGCTCCACGGGGGGCGGTGGGGGCGCGGCCAGACGCGGCGGCTCGAAGGGGGTGGCTTTGGGCAGGGTGGCGACGGGCTGTGCGGCCACCAGCACACGCACCACGGTCTCGCGGGGCAGCACCACGCCGGGGCCGGGCTCCTGGCCAATCACCAGACCCTCGGGCGCGCCGGAGGCGACCCGCACCACCTGGGCCTGAAGCTCGGCCACCGTCAGGATGTAGCGGGCCTCCTCATCGGTCAGGCCGGTCAGGTCGGGCAGGAGGGTCTCGCGCAAGGGAGGCCGGGTTCCGGTGGAGACCAAAAGGCGCACGCCCTCGCCTGGACGGAGGGGCTGGCCCTCGCGGGGAATGCTGGAGAGCACCGTGTCGGCAGTGTCGCCGGAGGCGATGCGGGTAATGCCCGCCACCCGGTAGCCGGAGGCCTCGAGGGCCTGGCGGGCATCCTCCAGAGAGCGTCCGCTCACGGTGGGCACGCTGCCAAAGCGGGGCTTGTTAATGACCAACTCGAGCTGCCGGCCCGGCTTCACACGGGTGCCGGGGTCGGGGGTTTGCTCCAAAATCTGGTCTTTGGGCAGTGAAACATCGCTCCCCTCAGCAAACTCCACCTTGAGGCCATAGGTGCGCACGGCCTCGAGGGCCTGCCGGGGGGTTTTGCCGACCAGGTCCGGCAGCACATACTCAGGGGGGTTCAGGTAGCGGTTGGTCGCCAGCCAGAGCGCTACGCCGCCCAGGGCCAGCATCAAGACGCCCGGCAGCCAGCCAGGCCAGTTCCAGCGGTAGGCGCGCTGCGGTGGACGGGGCTTGGTGGCTTTGGGGGTAGGGGAGGCTTTGCTGGGTTGGGGAGGCATGGCCGGGCGTGCTTGGACAGAGGTTGTGGGGGGCAACTCGGAAGGGGGGGCTGGCAGGGTGGGGTTCAGGTCGGGGCGGCTCGAGCCCCCTGGAGCCGGGGTGGTTTGGGGGCGCAGCTTCCCCACCAGGGGCCGCCCGCTCTCCTCGGTGGCCTCGAGGTCGCTCTCCTGGTAGCCAAAAGGCTCGAGAATTTCCAGCAACGGCTTGAGCCGCCGGGCCTTGAGCGCCGCTTTGGGCTGTTCGGGCCAGAAAACATAGTAGCGCCCCGGATTGGCCGAGACCAGCACCCCCTGGGGTAAAAAGCCCTGGGCCTCGAGGCGGCGAAGGGCGTTTTTGTAGCGGTGGAAGGCGGTGCGGGCCTCGGGGGTGTGCACCTCAAACCAATACAACTGCCCCTTCAGACCCTCCTGGGTCTGTACCTGATAGGGGCGCAAAAAACCCTGGGGGGGCTCTTCGCTCAGAATGGTGAACTTATCGTCCAGTAGCGACACCACAAGCGATTATACAGACCGCGCAAAGGGCTTTGTGAGGGGAAGTCGGGAACTTCCGAAACCTTGCCTGGCCCAAGGCTCGCAACCGCAAAGGCCCGCTTTTGTGGTGCTGCACATGCATCAGCCGTCCCGAATGGCGATTAAGCCTTTCGGAAAGGGTCGGGGCCAAAATTCACACTTGGCTTGATAACTTCGCGGTATGATTTGCAATTTGACACGCCATTGCTATCATAAAACCGAGCATGACGTCTCATTTCAGTCGGGTGGCCTTTACCTACGACCGCACGCGGTATCATCCGCCCGAGGTTTCCGGGCGTATCGCCACTGCGCTCACGGCTCCCGTCGAAAAGTTATTCCGCGACCCTTTGTTTCTGGAAGTGGGGGCCGGCACGGGCCGCATTTCGGTGCCGATTATCGCCAGGGGTTACCGCTACATTGCCCTGGATGACAACCCGGCCATGCTCGAGGTCTTGCGGCAAAAAGTGGCCGGGGTGGCCCGCAAAGCCCGCCTGGTCGAGGCCGATGCCCGCGAGCTGCCCTTCGAGAAAGCCAGCCTTCATGCGGTCATTGCAGTGCACTTCTGGCATCTTTTGGACAACTGGCAAAAAGCCTTGCAGGAGTGCTTGCGGGTGCTGCGACCCGGGGGTTTTCTGTTTGAAGGCTGGGATTTATCCGACCACGAAAGTGAAGACTGGCGCATCCAGCAGAAGTGGAAAGAAATTCTGGCCGGTCTGGGCTATACCCTGGTGCGGGGCCGCCACCAGGCCCGTCTGGCCGAGGTGGAAAAGGAACTCATGCGCCATGGCCTCGAGCCCAAAGCCAAGACCGTGGCCGACTGGACCGAGATGCGCAGCCCGCGTACCAGCCTCGAGATGCTGCTGGAGCGCATCTACTCCTTCACCTGGGACGTGCCCGAAGAGGTGTTCAGGCCCTCGGTGGCCGAACTCACCCAGTGGGTGGCGGCCACCTACCCCGACCCCGATGCCGAATACCCCATCCACTGGAAATTCGTGGTACGGAGCAGCAGATTGCCATAGACCAGAGTGCGTTTCACATATCGAGCCCCCCGACCTCGAGAAAGCTTTGTTCTGGTATAGAGCAGTGGCCGCCTCGATGGGTAGCCGCGTCTGTAGGGAGCCCGATAAGCGAAGACGCGCCGACCCGGATACAGCGCATGGACGGCGAATGCCCGAAGACTGGCACACCCGATTCCTCACTGCACGCGGCGCGACACCCTCAACAGCCTTTTCTGCGTTCCTCGTTTCAGCGTTGTGAGCATTCAGAAGCAAAGCCAAACCGCTCGAGGCGCCCCCTGACCTCGGCATCCATTGGGGGGCGGGCCCCAAACCGCCCGATGACCCAGCCGGCGACCTGCACCGCGAGTTGCCCTGCCGCGAGGGCATCCCCTGAGCGCAAGTAATGCCCCAAAAATGCCCCGCCGAACGAATCGCCCGCGCCTGTGGCATCTACCGGCTGGTCGCGGGTGGCCTGGAGTTCGATCAGGTGGCCCCGGTCAAGAATCAGAGCGCCCTCGGCAGCCAGCTTGAGCAGAATCATGGCCTCGGGGTAGAGCTTTTGCAGAACCTCGAGCACATCCTTCGGCTCCCTTGCACCGGTCAGGGCCTGACCCTCGTCCAGGTTGGGGAATACGAAATCCAGCGAAAGGTCGCGGGTCATCCGGCGGAACTCCTCGCGCCCGATTTCTCGAATCATCTGAAAGGAGCCGGGGTCGAAGGAGATGGTGAGACCGGCCTCGCGGGCAACCTGCACCGCCTTGAGGGCGGCTTGCCGGGGAGGGTCGGTGAAAAGCGACCAGGCCGTCACGTGCAGGTGCCCGGCCTGCCGAATAATCTCAACCGGCACCTCTTCGGGGCGCAGCTCAAAGTCGGCTCCCTGCGAGGTCAGCATGGAGCGCTGCCCGGCTGCATCAATCAAGACCAGAATGACCCCCGTGGGGGTGCTGCCGTTCCAGATGATGTGCGGTTCCACGCCCTCGGCGGCCAGCTCCTGCACAGCAAACTCGCCGAAGCGGTCTTGTCCGACCTCCCCTATGAACCCCGCCGGATAGCCCACCCGCGCCGCCCACACCGCCACATTGGCCGCGCTGCCGCCGCCCATGAGGAGCACCCGTCCGGTGGTATCGCCGCCGGGTAGGAGCAGCGTGTTCGGTTTCGCCAGCACATCCCAGGTGAGGTCGCCAACGGCAATGAGCGGTTTGAGGTCTGCCATCGGGCCGATTGTACTCTGACCAGGCGCTTTTGACCGGTCTCGAGGGCCTGGGGTTGACATCCGTATGTCTCCAAGACAAAATGGGGTTTGCGGAGAGTGATGCCGCTGAAAAATGCGATAAAAAAGGCAAAACATGGGCCGTTAGCTCAGTCCGGTAGAGCACTCGTCTCCAAAACGAGGTGTCGGAGGTTCGAATCCTTCACGGCCCGCCAGAGGAAATTTTTTTAGCGGTGCTGCGGTTTGGTTGCTTGCCGCCTCTACGATGCGAGGAGTGGAGGCCGGGCAGCCTCCCGTGTTTATGTGGTGGTAGCTCCACTGCCTCTGCGCTTGTCCCGATTAGGCCACATCACCGTCAGATGGGGCGATTGATGGGCGGATGGCCCAATTGCTGTGTAGCTCGAGCGCCAGTACAACCACATCCTGTACGGTGAGCGAATCAAGTCAATGATGGTCTGGACTCGCTCTGTCCCTCCCCTCCTTTGTAGGGGAGGCCAGGTGGGGTGGCTGACCTGGCCCTTCACGCAATCTGTGAGTTGAATGCCTCGCCTAATACCTTCCCCAACCCTTCCTGCGCCGGAGGGAGGGGCTTGAGGGCTGCCACTCTTTGGTATTTGTGCGAGTGCACGCCTATCTTTACAACTGCCTGCTGCTTCCTTTGAAAATAGTGCAGCCCCACCATGCCAAAAGCATGGTGGGGCTTGATGGGGCACCAGAGCGGGCTGCATAAGCGGTAAGCTGGGCGTCCTCGCCGTTGGCACCCCGGCTCGCTTTTGCTCTTGCCAGAGGACGGGCTATGTAATAGTTAGAGGCTTGTGAGCAAGCCAAAAAATTTGACCTCGAGCGTTTCAATGTGTATACTGTATACACTTTATGGCTCACTTCCAGCGACCCCACTCGGTGCGCGAAGCAGCCTACGCACACCTGCGGGGTGCGATTCTGGCCGGTTTGTTGCAGCCAGGGACGCGCATCTCCGAGCCAGGGTTGGCCCAGGAGCTCGGCATCAGCCGCACCCCTGTGCGGGAGGCTTTGCAGCGCTTATCGCAGGAGGGTCTGGTGGAACTGCTGCCCAACAAAGGCGCGCGGGTTCGCGTCCTGTCGGCGGACGACGTGCGCGAGGTTTACGACGTGCGGGCTTTGCTCGAGGGCGAGGCAGCGACTCTAGCAGCCCAACACGCCACTCCAGCCGAACTACAACACCTCGAGGAACTCCTAAAAACCCTGGATTTGCTGCCCAAAGACGATTACAACCGGCAGATGCAGGTTGACTTCGACTTTCACACGGCCCTGGTCGAGGCAGCGCACAACAAGACCCTGGCCCGAATTTATGCCGATTTGCGCTCGAGCCTCACGCTTGTTCGCTCCTTTCAGCAAACCCTCTCCCAGCATCCCAAAACCCGCCGGCAGCACCAGGCCATCCTGTCGGCGCTCAAAGCCCACAACCCCAGGCAGGCCGCCGAGGCTGCGCGGGCGCACGTTTTTTACTTCCGCGATCAGGTGATGCAAAGCCTTCGGGAGCAGGTCTGGCAGTAGAGGAGTCCCCATGGATTTTAATCAGACCTACCGTTCGTTTGTGCTGGCCCTGGCCCAGAACCCAAGCATCAAACATCTGGTGCTGACCCGGGGGCGTAATTTTGCCCGACGCTTCATCGCGGGCGATACCCTGGAGGAAGCCCTGCGGGTGGTGGAGGCCCTCGAGCGCGACCGGGTGCACGCCATCCTGGATTTGCTGGGTGAGATGGTCACCTCCGAAGCCGAGGCGCGAAAATTTCAGGGCGAGATTGTTCGGCTGGTTCAGGCTTTGGGGGCCCTGCCTTACCCCCGGTATGTGGCCCTCAAGCTCACCCAGCTGGGCCTCGATTCCTCCGAAGACCTGGCTTTGGCCCTGATGCAGGAAATCCTGACCGAGGCCCGAAAGGTGGGCTGCTTCGTGCGAATAGACATGGAGGACAGCCCCCGCGTGGAGGCCACGCTGCGGGTTTACCGGCGATTGCGGGAGGCCGGCTTCGACAACACCGGGGTGGTGTTGCAGAGCTACCTCAAACGCACCGAACAAGACCTGCAAGACCTTATACCCCTCCAGACCCCCGTGCGCATCGTGAAGGGCGCATACAAGGAACCCCCCGAGGTGGCCTTCCAGGACAAGCGCATGGTGGATGCCCAGTTTGTGGTGTTGTGCAAGAAGGCCCTGGAAAATGGCCTCTATACCGCCATTGCCAGCCACGACCCCTTGATCCTCGAGGAGATGAAACGCTGGACAGCCGAGAAAGGCATCGGGCGCGACCGCTTCGAGTTCCAACTGCTGTATGGGGTGCGCCGCGACGAGCAGAGAAAACTGGCCGCCGAGGGCTACACCGTGCGGGCTTACGTACCCTACGGCACCGACTGGTACCCCTACTTTTCGCGCCGCATTGCCGAAAGGCCCGAGAACCTTTTGTTCGTGGCCCGCAGCCTGATTCAGGGATAGATATGGCAGCGAAACTGAATTTGCACGTTCTGGAAGACCTCTATGCGGTTTGCCAGCTCGAGGCGACCGCCTCCATCCCGGCCTGGGCGCTGGGCGAGGGCTTTCTGAGCATCAGCCGCAGCGAGGAGGAGCTGACCGTGGTCTGTCTGCAGAACCGCGTGCCCCCCGAAGTCAAGGCCGAACGCAACTGGCGTTGTCTCGGTCTGGCAGGCCCCTTTGATTTTGCCCTCACGGGCATCCTGGCCTCGGTGCTGAACCCGCTGGCCAAAGCCGGGGTCGGGATCTTTGCGGTCTCGACCTACAATACCGACTATGTGCTGCTCAAGCACCACCAGCTCGAGCAGGCGGTGGCAGCCCTCGAGCAGGCTGGACATGTGGTACACGCTGTAGCGCTAAAGCCTTGACCCTGAACCCCAAGCCATCCCCGAAAGGAGCGATATGACCCCCGAACCCTACCGTCCCGAACCCATCGAAACCTTCCAGAGCCCCGAAGCCTTTGAGGCCATGCGCAAGGCCCTGACCGAGGTGCGCGCCCAGTTTGGCCGTCACTACCCCCTCATCATTGGCGGCGAGAAGGTGCATACCCAGGCCAGCATCACCTCCACCAATCCTTCAAATCCCGCGGAGGTGATTGGGGTGAGCGCCAAAGCGGGCATTGCCGAGGCCGACGCCGCCCTAGATGCAGCCTGGCGGGCTTTCAAGAGCTGGAAGGACTGGCCCCAGGAGCACCGCAGCCGGGTGTTGCTCAAAGCAGCCCAGATCATGAAGCGCCGCCAGCGGGAACTCGAGGCCTGGCTGGTCTATGAGATCGGCAAGAACTGGGTGGAAGCCGCCGCCGATGTGGCCGAGGCCATAGACTTCATTCGCTACTACGCCCTTTCGGCCCTCAAGTACAAGGACGGCGCTCCGGTGGTGCCTTACCCCGGCGAGGACAACGAGGCCTTCTACATCCCGCTGGGGGTGGGGGTGGTGATTGCCCCCTGGAACTTTCCCCTGGCCATCCTGACCGGCATGACCGTGGCCCCCATTGCGGTGGGCAACTGCGTGGTTTCCAAACCCGCCGAGGACACCGTGGTCATCGCGGCCAAGCTCTTCGAGATCCTGGAAGAGGCCGGCCTGCCCGCAGGGGTGGCTAACTTTTTGCCGGGGTCGGGCAGCGAAGTGGGGGCCTATCTGGTGCAGCACCCCCGCACCCGCTTTATCAACTTTACTGGCTCCCTCGAGGTCGGCCTCAAAATCAACGAAAGCGCGGCCCGGCTTTCGCCGGGGCAGGTCTGGCTCAAGCGGGTTTTCCTGGAGCTTGGCGGCAAGGACGGCCTGATTGTGGACGAGACCGCCGACCTGGCTGCGGCGGCTCAGGCCACCGTGCAGAGCGCCTTTGGCTTCCAGGGGCAAAAGTGCTCGGCGGCCTCGAGGCTGATTGTGGTGGATGCCGTGCACGACCTCCTGATGGAGCAGGTGCTGGACCGCACCGAAAGCCTGATTGTGGGGCCTGCCGAAGAGAACCCCGACATGGGGCCGGTGGCCAGCGCCCAGCAGGAACAGACCGTGCTCTCGTACATCGAGATAGGACAGCAGGAGGCCCGGCTGGCCCTGGGGGGTCGGCGGCTCGAGGGCAGCGGCTTCTTCATCGCGCCGACCATTTTCAATCAAGTCTCGCCCGATGCCCGCATCGCCCAGGAGGAAATTTTTGGCCCGGTGCTCTCGGTGATTCGGGTGCCCGACTTCGACGCTGCGCTCGAGGTGGCCAACGGCACCCGCTTTGGCCTGACGGGCGGGGTGTTCTCGCGCAAGCGCGAGCGCCTGGAGCGGGCCCGCCGCGAGTTCCACGTGGGCAACCTCTACTTCAACCGCAAAATTACCGGGGCGCTGGTCGGCGTGCAGCCTTTTGGTGGCTTCAACCTATCGGGCACCGATACCAAGGCCGGGGGGCCCGATTACCTGCTTAACTTCCTGCAAATGAAGAGCGTGACCGAGCGGTTCTGATTGCAAGACAGCCTGAGAAGCAAAATACCCCATCAACGCCATCGTTGATGGGGGTATTTTTGGGCTTGCGCTCCCGGCTCGAGGTCTTGATGCCAACCTTGCTCGAACCCTTGGCATTCTACTGAAGCGGTGCGTCAAGGCAGAGGTCAGGGCGCAGGGGGCAGGTGGGGAGACCTACCCCCGCTCCAATCCTTTGTCACCCTATCGCGCTCTTCACAGACGTGGCCGTCCATCCAGGCGACCACTGTTCCGTTCAGAATCAGGCTTTTTCGAACTCGAATGGCTCAGAATATGTGAAGAGCGCTCTAATACCAAATCTCCCTCAAAGCGGCACCTAAAGTCAGGATCGGGCCATACAACGTCGAAGCGGCAGGCGGAATTCTGAAGGCGGCATGTACCCTTGGCTGGAGCACCAACGCCTGGCTGCCGAGTGGTATCGTCCAGCTTGCCAGGGTCAGATAGCTTTGGGTTCTGGTCTTGGATTCAGGAGGCTTTATGCGTTACCTCGTTGTAGATGTTGGTATAAGATGCTGGTACGCCTAAAGCCCTGGAGGCTGTCTTTGGAGTTCCACAGCACTCCCATTGGCTGGGTCGGCTGGTCGCTGTTTGGTAACCAACCAACCGACCCTGTTAGAACTCTTCATCCACCTCGTGCAGCCGCCGGGCCCAGAGGCTTTGGGGCTGGTGGTGCTCCCGCACAATCTGGGCGACCTGAGGGTCCAGGATCCGCATGGCCGCATACTCGGGATGATGGCGGCGAATCTGCCAGGCCCCGCGCAGCCCTTTGTCGAGGGGTTCGATGGGCACCTCGAGGCCGACAAGCCCGGTCAGAATCCGCTCCAAGGGCCGGTAGGGGCGCAGGGCCTTGCCGCTGTCGTGCAGCAGGGCTGCCCGCACCGCATAGCTTGGAGCATCGGGGTAGCGCTCCAACAGCCGCTTGGCTACCCGCACCGCGTGTTCCCGGTCCCGGACATCCATCGCCTTGTACAGGTGGGCCTCCTCGATGCTGAGTTCGGCCAGGGCCCAGGCATCATCCGGGGTGGCCTGGGCCGGGGCAAAGGCCTTGTACAATCGCTTGAGACGCAACCACACCTATTTATCCTACGCATTGGGGCCTGTTCGTTTTGTCAAATCCGGCCAATTGAGGGAACCCCGCCCACTGGGGTAACGTTATGGCGGGAGGAAAGCATGAACATACGCGCTCTCGTTGCAGAGTTTCTGGGCGTTTTTGCCTTGTGTTTCGTGGGAATTGGGGCTATTGCCTCTACCCAAGGCGGTGACCTGATGGCGGTGGCCCTGGCCCACGGACTGGCCATTGGCCTTTCGGTGGTGGCCCTGGGGGCCATCTCGGGGGGGCATTTCAACCCTGCGGTTACCTTTGCCATGCTCATCACCGGTCGCATGACCCCGGTGGGGGCGGTGGGCTACTGGCTCGCTCAACTGCTGGGGGGGCTGGTGGCGGCCTTCTTCATTGGCGCTCTTTATGGCGGGAACGCTGTCGCCGAGGGAACCCCGGTGCCCGGCACCAACCACACCGCCATTCAGGCCCTTATGATGGAGGTTTTCCTGACCTTTTTCCTGGTCTCGGTGATTTTTGGCTCGGCGGTGTTCAACAACTTTCGTTTTGCGGGTCTGGTCATTGGCCTGGCCGTGACCATGGACATCCTGGCCGGTGGGGCCATCTCTGGAGCGGCCATGAACCCTGCCCGGGCACTCGGCCCGGCCATCGTAGGGGGCGAGTGGAACGCCCACTGGGTTTACTGGGTAGGCCCGGTGGTGGGGGCCGGGTTGGCGGCCCTGCTCTACGACTTTTTGTACAGCAAGAAGGCCGAAAGCTGAGGCCCTGAGGTGGGCCCACTGCCAGCAGTCAAGGGCGGTTGGCAAGGCTTTTTGCCCGCTCGAGGATTGCATCGAACATGGCCGCAGTGAGTTTGCCGGTCTGGGTGTTCTGGCGGCTGACGTGGTATGAACTCAGCAAGACCTGCCTACCCACACGGTACAGGCTGCCGTGCGCAAAGGGATGGGCTGAGCGGCGCAGGCCGAGGTAATCCAAAAGGGCCTGGTGCGCAATCTGACCCAGGGCCAGCAAGACCTTGAGGTTTTTCAGCAGGGCCAGTTCCTGCTGGGTCCAGGTGGCGCAGGTTTTCAGCTCGAGCGGGCTTGGTCTGTTTTCTGGCGGTGCGCAGCGCACGGCAGCCGTGATGTAAACGTCGTGCAGAACCAGGCCATCCTTTGGGTGGCTCGAGGTGGGTCGGCTGGCGAGTCCGGCGCGGTAGAGGGCCGGATATAGAAAGTCGCCCGAGGCATCGCCGGTAAAAGGTCGCCCGGTGCGGTTGGAGCCGTGGGCACCGGGGGCCAGCCCAAAAACCAGGATGCGGGCCTCGGGGTCGCCAAACCCCGGCACAGGCCGGGCCCAGTACTCCTGGTGGCGATAGGCGGCGCGTTTTTCCCGTCCTACCTGCTCGCGCCAGGCCACCAGCCGGGGGCAGGCCCGGCAGGCGGCCATCTGGGTGTGGAGGGCCTCGAGGCTCATGCTACCCCCATTAGACCATCCCTTCCCTCGCACGGCCAGAGCGCCGGGTTTTTTTGCATTCGGCTTCCCCTTTTGGGGGGCGATACAAAAACCTGCCTGCATACCCATTTTGCTTTTCTGTACCCGGTACAGACCCGCCCGAAGGGGATTTTTGCCTTACGTTCTCACCTGTCCGCGCCGTACAATCAGGCGTCTCGTCTTTAGCCGAGCATTTTTGGAGGTTCGTTCCTGTGCAAAGCGTTTCTAGTTTAGCCCTACCGCGCATAATCCAGGGGGGGATGGGCGTCTCTGTTTCCAACTGGCGCCTGGCCCGCACCGTTTCGATGCTGGGACAACTTGGGGTTGTCTCGGGTACAGCCATGGACACCGTGATGGTGCGGCGCTTGCAGGATGGCGACCCCGGGGGTCTGGTGCGCCGGGCGCTGGCCGCATTCCCTTTCCAGCAGTGGGTGGAGCCTGTCTTGAACAGGTATTTCCGGCCCGAAGGCCGCCAGGGGGCGCCTTACAAACGCATCCCCCTGCCGAGTCGCCTGGGTGACACCGCATCGCAAATACTGCACGTGCTGGGAGGCTATGTAGAGGTGTTCCTGGCCAAGGAGGGCCATTCGGGCCTGGTCGGGATTAACCTGCTGACCAAACTGCAAATCCCAACCCTGGGCACGCTCTACGGGGCCATGCTGGCCGGGGTGGATTATGTGCTGATGGGCGCGGGCATTCCCCGCGAGATTCCGGAGGCCCTGGACAAACTGGCCGCTGGAAAGACGGCCTCGCTCAAGCTGGACGTGACGGGCTGGACCTCTTCCGAAGCGCCGCGCTTGCAGTTCAACCCGCTGGAAATCGCCGGTCAGGCCCAGACCCTGAAGCGCCCCAACTTCTTGCCGATTATTGCTTCCAACTCCCTGGCCACCCTGCTGGCCCGCAAGGTGACGGGCACCATCCAGGGTTTCGTGATTGAAGGGCCCACGGCGGGTGGCCACAATGCCCCACCCCGCGGCGCGCCGGTCTTCGACGAGCGGGGGCAGCCGGTGTACGGTGAGCGGGATGTGGTGGACCTCGAGCAGATCAAAGCCCTGGGCCTGCCCTTTTGGCTGGCTGGCGGCACCGGTTCGCCCGAAGCCCTCGAGCAGGCCCTGGACCAGGGCGCAGCCGGTATCCAGGTGGGCACGCTTTTTGCCTACAGCCAGGAGTCGGGCTTTGAGGCGGGCCTCAAAGAGCGGGTGCTGGAGCAGGCGGCCAGGGGTGAGGTCAGGGTTTTTACCGACCCTAAAGCCTCGCCCACCGGTTTCCCTTTCAAGGTCGCGGAGATAGAGGGCACCCTGTCGCAACCGGAGGTCTACCGCCGCCGCACCCGAGTCTGTGACCTCGGCTATCTGCGCGAGGCCTATCAGACGCCGGAAGGAAAAATCGGCTTTCGCTGTGCATCTGAGCCCGTTGACCAGTATCTGGCCAAAGGGGGCGACCCCGCCAACACCGAAGGGCGCAAATGCCTGTGCAATGCGCTGCTGGCGGCGGTGGGGCAGGGCCAGGTGCAGAAAAATGGCGACCTCGAGCTGCCCCTCGTGACCAGCGGGGATGACCTCGAGCGCATAGGTCGCTTTGTCAGGCATTTCGGCAAGCGGTACAGCGCCCGGGATGTGGTGGCTTATCTGCTTGGCAAGCGGCCCATCTCCGAGGCAAACACCCAGCCGTTGGCAGCGGGTGGATGATTCCGGGGCTAGAGGGCTCTTCACATAGAGCCATTCGACGATAAGAAAGCTTTGTCCTGGACAGAACAGTGGCCGCCTGGAAACTCGAAAACATGCGTCTCGGCCCAGACCCAACGCAGACACTTGTCCCTTCTCGTTTTCGTGGGCGGCCACGTCTGTGAAGAGCGCGATAGTCCTTCAGGTATTCAGGCTTTGGTCGTATCCAGGGCTTCTGGAATGACCCCGTAGGTCTCCTCGTAGCGCTGGATGTTCTCGGCCAGGCTGCGCAGGAGGGCTTTGGCGTGCTGCGGGCTGGTGATAACCCGGCTGGTGACTACGGCAACGACCTGGTTGGGCTGGCTGCCGGGTTGCATCAGAGCAAAGTCGAGGTAGAACTCGTTTTTCTGGTGCGAGAAGATGGCAAAATTGGCGTACTTGCCAAGAGCGGTTTCGCGGTCGATGTCTACACGTAGTTCGGGTACTTGTGAAACTTCACTCACGATAAAGCCTCCTGGAGGCGTGGGACACTCTTTTTGAGCTGGAAGCGCACCCGGCCCAGGCTTTGCATGGAATCCATCAGCACCACCAGTAAATACCCAGCCTCGAGCGGAACCAGCAGCACCGGCCCCTCGGGGTACTCTACCATGACCTCTTCAACCTCGCCGCGGTTCAGTTCCTGGGACAAAGCCCGTGCAGAAGCCAGGGCAGTGGAGGCCGCGCCGCCCAGGAAATCCACGTCGGGGGCCTCCTCGGTGCGCAGACTCTCCACCACAAAACCATCCTCGGCGACCAGCGCCGAGGCCAGTACGCCTTTGGTGACCTGCAACTCGCCAAGCACTTCTTGAACCATAGATTGACTCCTAGATGGACTGCGCCAGACGCAAAGCCAGGCGCGAAAGCTCGTTGCCGATGCTTTTGCGATCGGCGCCCTTCTCAACCACGGCTCCCAGAAAATAGCCGCCAAAAGCCACCACCAGCACCTCTCGGTGTTCGGTCGCAAGGGTGAAGCGCCGCAGGTCTCCGCCCAGGCTTCGGGTCAGGGTGCGGCTGGCCCTGGCGAGGGTGGCCAGCTCGGCAGCCAGCAGCTCCGGCTCCGGCGTTTGCTTGCCAACGCTCTCGATGACCAGCCCGTCCTGGCTGGTCAGGATGGCCTGGCGGACTCCCAGAGATACCAGGGTCTCGAGCATCTTCACGCGCTCTCCCCCCAATCGTCCCAATCCATACGGGTTTTAGCCTAGCATAGCCCCTGCCTGGGTTTGGCCCAATTGCACCACCAAGCGTTACGTGGTCTTAGACGGCTTATCGCGCCCTTTCCAGGCGTAGCCGCCCGGATGGGCAGCCCCTGTTCTGTCCAGGACAAAGCTTGCTCGAGGTTGAATAGACCCAACAGGTAAAGAGCGCTCTACTGATAGCCCCGCCGATTCTCCAGCGCCCGGGCCAGGGTTACCTCGTCGGCGTACTCGAGGCTCCCGCCCACCGGCAGGCCATAGGCCAGCCGGGTCGAGCGGATGTGCCGCTGGTTCAGTCGTTCGGCCAGATAGCCCGCGGTGGCCTCGCCCTCCACGGTCATGCCGGTGGCCAGAATGACCTCAGCAACGCCCTCCAGGCGGGCAAAAAGCTTTTCCAGGTTGAGCTGCTCCGGCCCAATCCCCTCCAGGGGGTTGAGGGCGCCGCCCAGCACGTGATAGAGGCCGTTGTACTCGCCGCTGCGCTCGATGGCCATCAGGTCGGAGATGGTCTCGACCACGCAGATGGTCGTTTTGTCGCGCTCGGGGTCGGCGCAGATGGGGCACAGCGCGTCTTCGGCCAGGTTGCCGCACGCCGGGCAGGGATGCAGGGCCCGGGCGGCCTCCAGGCTGCCCAGCAAATCTCCGGCGGTATCGGGGTTTTGAACCAGAAATAGCCCCAGCTTCTGGGCGCTTTTGGGGCCGACCCCCGGCAGACCGGCCAGGGCGCGGACAAGTTTTAGGAGCCGCTCAGGGTAGCGCATGGGTGGCCCGATGCTGAAGGCCAAAAGCACCAGAGGGCTTCTGGCTCTGCCCTAGAACATGCCCCCCAGCATGTTGCCGATGCCGCCGAGTTCGCGGCTCATCTCTTTTTCTGAGAGGTCGTGGGCCTTTTTTTGGGCATCCTGGATGGCGACCAGGAGCAGGTCTTCGAGGGCCTCGAGGTCGTCCTTGTCCACGGCTTCGGGTTTGAGCTTGACACCCTGGATCTGCCCGTGGCCGTTGGCCGTAACCTCTATTAAGCCGCCTCCTGCGCTCCCGACCACCAACATCTGGCCCAGCCTTTCTTGTACTTCAGCCGCTTTTCTCTGGGCCTTCTGGGCCTCCTTCATGATTTTCTGGATGTTCATCTATGCCTCCAGCACAACGCCATCCATTATGGCATCAAGCGGCGCCCCGTACCATTACCCCGGTCTGGCTTCGGCGGGCAAGCGTGGGATGCCACCCCATAAAAACACCGTGAAGGCCGCCAAAAACACTGCAACGCCGGAAAAGTACAAGACCGTCAGCACCCCCAGGCGCGGCTCCAGAACCCCGGCCAGAAAGGTGCCGACCAGAACCGCACTCTGCATGGTAGCGCCGAAAGCGGCCATAATCCGGCCCCGCAGCTCGGCGGGCGCAGCCAGTTGAATGATGGAGCGGGCCGGAACGATAAACATGGTGTTCAGAATGCCCAGGGCAACCATGGCGACCCCGGCCCAGACCGGGACAGGAAAAAGGCCGGTGGAGGCCAGAAAAAGCCCCCAAGCCCCAAGCCCCAGCAAAAACACCGTCTCGCGGGATAGGCGCTTAATCAGGGGCATGGTCACGAACAAGCCCACGATGGCCCCTCCGGCCATCAGGCCCTCCAGCACCCCAAAGCCCTGAACCCCAATTTTGAGCGCGCCCACCGCATACACAATCCCCAAAGCGCCCTCCACCGAGCCGAAAGCAGCAGCCAGGGCCAGGGTGCCAATGGTTCGGCGAAGGGTGGGGTTTTGCCAGAGCGGGCGAAGGCCCTCTGCCACGGCAGCAAAGTAATTGCCTTTGCCTGCCTTGCCCGGCAGGGGGGGTAAAAGGGTTAGCAGGCCAGCTGCCACCAGGTATGAAGCGGCATCAATCCAGAAAGCGGGCGCAGGGCCCACATTCGCGACCAGAACGCCCGCGAGGGCTACAAAGGTCACGTCTGCAAAACGATTGGCAAAGTTCATCAGCCCGTTGGCTTCGTCCAGCGCCCTCTCGGGTACGACATCCGGGATGGCGCTGTTGCTGGCCGAGTAATAGACCGACTCAAAAGCCGACATCAGAAATGCAATGACCATCAGGAGGGGCATCGAGCCAATGGCAAAAAGCGGGATGCAGGCGACCAGGAGGGCCCGGGCCAGGTCGGAGAAAACCATCAGGATGCGCCGGTCATAGCGGTCGGCCAGGGGCCCGAGCAGCGGCCCAAGCGCCGCGCTGGCCAGAAACTGGGCCCCCAAAATCAGGGAGACCCAGACCGCATTTTGCGACTCCTGGTAGGCCACAAAGAGCAGCGCGACGCGGTGGATTTTGCTGCCAACCAGCGATATGAGGGTGGATAGGAATAGCCAGCGAAATCCGGGAAGCCACAATGCTTTCCACATAGGTGCAGTCATCATAAACTGTCAAGCATACATCGTAAACATAAACCAAGTTCACTCTTTGATGGAAAGCTGACCATTCATAGGGCTGCTTAGGCACACAGGGTGGCCCCACCCTCGCAACGCTTTGCAGGATGCCATCCCGGCAGAACACCGCCTTTTTTCAAAGCCGTCCTCAGGGAACGGCGTGGTTCTGGGGCTGGATGCTAACCAGGCTGTGGGCGACCCGCGCGCCTTCCCGCGCCAGCACCAATCCGCCTTCGGGCAGCATCCAGATCATTAAGTCGAGCAGTTTGCGGGGCACCAGCCCGGTTGAAGAGACGTAGATGGCATCGTCCTGGTAGCGCAGTGAAAGCACTGCGCTGCCCTCCTTGATGGTGCTGGGGCTGTCCCCCACGGTTGTGGAGCTGACGTTCTCGCCCAGGGTATCGCGGGAGGGCGGGCTGAACCCCAGCCACTCGGAGAGCTCGAGCTGCAAAACCTGGGCATAGCTTTCGAGCTCGAGGGCCCGGGCCACTTCGGCCAGATACGCAATCCAGTTCGAGTGCTTTTCGATGCGGCCCTTGACTACCTCGAGGCCCTTGCGGGCAAAGTCCTGGAGGTTGTCTATGGGCGCTTCGCCATATTTACTGGCCGTTTCGGGGCTGAACAGCCCGTAGTTGACCTCGCCCTTGAACCGGGCCGAAAGCGCCCGCAGCAGGCGCAGGTAGGCATAGTGGTTTTCCGGCCACATCAGGAAGGCCAGGACCCGACCCTCGGCCAGGAGATTGGAAAGGGTGGCTGCCTCGCGGGGCTCGATGCGCAGGTGCAGGTAGTCCTGGTAGCGGATCACGTGCAGCTCTGCATCCGGCAGGGTCAGGCTGAAGGCCGCATCTTCTTCAATCATGCGCTCCTGCCCGTCCACGCTCAGACCAAAGAGCTTACCGGCCTGCGAGATGCCAATTTCGTGGTTCCAGAAGTAGAAGCGCTGCGGCATCAGGCGCAAGTTGAGGGCTTTGGCATCGGGGGGAACGCTCTGAAGCCCAAACTCCGGGCTCTGGCTGCCCAGGATTTTGGGTGGAATTTGGGGCCAGCTGGCCTCGCCCCGGGGGCTGGGCAGGTAGCGGGTCAGCAGGGTGGTCAGGCGCTCGATGGCTGCCGAAAAGCGACCCCGGTCTTCTTCCATGACCAAAGACATGCGGCGCTCCTCCGCCGCTGCGGCGTGCAGCCGCTCTTCTAAAGCTCGAATTTCGCCGATGCTCAGCTTCTGGCGGTGGGCCTCCTCCAGCGCCCGCCGCAGGGTTTCTGAGCTGGGCCCGCGGATACTGGTGCGCAGCGAGCCCTCGCTCTCCAGCACCCGCCGGGCAAAGCGCCGGAGGTACGGCACGGTTTCTTCGGGGGGGAGCTTGAGCTTGCCGGAGAGCGCAAAGGCCTCGCGGAAAAGTTCCAGCAGCATGTTTTTGGCAATTTGGATGTCTTCGAGGTGCACCCGGGGGTCCGAGACGCTGGGGATGGGATGGGAAAGGGTAAAGCGCGACAGGTTGTAGTCCTGGGCAAACTGGGGGCTTCTGGAGTAGGCCTCGAGGTTTTGCAGGATGGCATAGGTCATGCGCAGCTCGTCGCGCTTGCCGTGATTGAAGGTCTTGGCGGTGCGCAGAAGTTCGCGCTCGAGCCGGCTCCAGTACACGGCCTCGGCCAGCTTTTCCAGGGCCTCTTGCTCGGGGCTGAGTTGGGCCGCCTCCTCTTCGATCAGAATCATGCCCAGGTCGGGGGCGCTGCCCTCGTCCACGGTGGTCTTGTAGCCGGGTCGGTGGGCCTTGAAGCGCGCATCAATATCCCGAAACTTTTTGGCCAGGGGGCCCGGCAGGTTGGACTGAATTAAGGTCTGGCGCAGACGGGTCAGGCCCGCCATTCCCCCCTTGGGTTCGGTGCCAGCAACAAGGTCGTCAACCTTGTATTCATATAGCTCGAGTAATTCAACCAAGCCCGCCTTCATTCAAACGGTATTATAAGGTGTCATGCGATTGGCACGGCTCGAAATTGCCACAGAATCCAATATCGGTCGTCGTCGTCGAAACAACGAGGACTTTCATCGTGTGGCGGTGCATCCAACCCCTGCCGGCAACCTGGTTTTGCTGGCCGTAGCCGATGGTATGGGCGGGGCCGAAGCCGGTGAGCTGGCCAGCAAGCTGGCCATCGAGGGGGTCAGCTCAGCGGCCAAATCCTACGCCGAGCATGCGGCCACGGGCCGCCCTGGGGTGGGGCTCAACCTGGTCATGGACAAAGCCTTCAAGCTATCCCAGCGGCGCATCTTGCAAGAGGGCGAGCGGGTGCCCTCGCGCAAGGGCATGGGCACCACCCTCACCGCCGTCATGCTGACCGAGTGGAACCGGCAAGCCGTGATTGGGCATGTGGGCGATACCCGCGCCTACCGCTACTCCTCGGGGCGCTGGACCCTGCTGACCCAGGATCACTCCTGGGTGGCCCAGCAGGTGCGCCAGGGGGTGCTCACCGCCGACCAGGCCGAAGACCACCCCTGGAAGCACATGCTGACCCAGGCCCTGGGGCTGTCCGACGTTCGGCACGACATTACGGCGGTGAACTTTGCCCCTGGCGAGGTGCTGGTGCTGGCCACCGATGGACTCTACGGCCTGGTGCCGCCCGAGGAATGGAGCATTACCGGCGATTTGCAATCGGCCCTGGAGAGCTGGGTCAGCAAGGCCCTGGTGCGGGGTGGCACCGACAACATCACGGTGGTTGCAGCGAGGTTTAAATGAGCTACCTGATTGCTTTGTTGTTGGTCGGTGTCTCCGCCGCGCTCATCTTGCGCACGGGACGCACCTGGCTGATGCTGGCGTCCATGGTATTGGTGCTGGGCGGTCTGGTGGTGCTGGGGGCAGAGCCTTTGGTGTTGGTGGCCGCACTGGTGCTGGGCCTGGCTTCGATGTGGGTGCCCAAGTCCACCCGGGTGGCCTTTAAGCCCCGCCCCAAGCCCGCCCCCCGCCCCCCCAAGACCAAGCCCAACTCGAAGGTGTCGCTGGGCAACAGCGTAACCGGCCTCGAGGCCCTCTACGATATTCAGGAAAAGGTCGGTATTGGCGGCATGGCCACCGTCTACAAGGCCCGCAGCAAGAAAGATGGCCGCCTGATTGCGCTCAAGATTCCCCAGGAAAAATACATCGGCGACCCGCGCTTTGTGCGGCGCTTTCACCGCGAGGCCGAACTGCTGGCCCACCTCGACCATCCGGGCATTGTGAAGGTTTACGACCACGGCAACCAGGGCGACACCCACTACATCGCCATGGAATTTCTCGATGGGGAGGGGCTGGATCGCCTGATTGAGAGCAAGCGCCTGGGCATCAGGAGCATCGTGGAGGTGATGAGCCGGGTCGCCGAGGCCCTGCAACACATTCATGCCCAGGGCATCATCCACCGCGATATCAAACCTGGCAACATCATGGTGCTCAAGAACGCCGTGCGCGACGACGGCAGCGTGGATCCTCGAGGCGTGCGGCTGATGGACTTTGGGATTGCCGCCGGTAAAGTGCTGACCCGGCTGACCATCACCGGGGCCCGCATCGGCACCCCGGTTTACATGAGTCCCGAACAGGCCAAGGGTCAGCGCATTGACCACAAATCCGACATCTACAGCTTTGGGGTGGTGTTTTATGAGGCCCTGTGCGGGCAGCCGCCCTTCCAGGGGGCCTACGAGGCGGTCATTCACCAGCAGATTACCCAGATGCCCGCTCCCCCCAAGCAGATCAACCCCGATATCCCGCAGGTGCTCTCCGATCTGGTGTACCGCATGCTGGAAAAAGACCCGGATAAGCGCCCCGGCCTGGAAGCGGTGCTGGAGGTGCTGCGCGGCAAGTGGCAGGAAGACCCGGGCCTCTCGGCCCCCGTCTACCTGGCCCTGGCCGTCGAGACCAAGAAGGGCACCCTGCGCCTGATGGACCTGCACGGCACCCTGATGCGGATGTGGAGCGGGGTAGGCAGCGGGCGGGGCATGTTCCCCTCGCCCCCGCTCTCGCTTTCGGTGGACAAGAACGGCGGTTTCTGGATTAGCCTGTTCGAGTATGGTGGGGGTGCGGTACGGCTGGTGCACCGCTTCGATGTGGAGGGTGAGTTGACCCATTCGATTGCACCTTACGGAATGAAGCTGGGCGAACTGCTCTACCCCATCTCGCTGGCGGCGGTTCCCGACGGCCTGCTGGTGCTGGACGGCGAGGCCTGCACCATCACCCGCTTCGACCTCGAGGGCAATCCCGTAACCCGGTTTGGTGGCTCCGGACAGGGCCGGGGTACCTTCGAGTCGCCCCGGGCCTTGCTGGCCAGTCGCAAGTACATCTTTGTTCTTGACTACGGCAACCGCCAGGTGCAGCGTCTGGAGCATAGCGGCCAGTATGTCTCGCGCTACGCCTTCCGCAAGAGCCGGGAGTCGCAGGAACTGCGGCTGCTGGGCGGCCTGGGCCTGACCCCCGACGAACAGCTCCTGATCTACGATTCAGACAGCCAGAAAATCCGCAAACTGTCCCTCGAGGGCGAGGTCTTGCTCTCGCTTCCGCTGCCGGTGGCCGAGGGCGAAGACCCCACCAGCCAGGTGGAGATGGTGGTACACGACGACATCGTCTATGCCATTCGCCGGGGAGGTACCAAGATTCACAGAATCAAGCTGAGCGGCGAGACCCTCCCCAGCCTGGAAGCCTATGCCCCCCTGCGGGGCATCGCCTGCTGGCACAACACCCTGAAGGCCAAAGCCGAAGTGCCCGTTGACCTCTCGGCCCAGGCCTTTGACTAGCGAACCTCAAGCTGAAAGCGGCGGTCGAAACCAGGAAAACGCCCGGCGCCTGCGTTCAATATCGGGGAGGTAGTCTTCCATTTGCGCTTGATGCCTGATGCCAGCTTTTGGTGTACGACCAAATCTCCCTCAAAGCGACCCCTAAAGCCAGAATGGGGCCCTACGACCTCGAAGGGGCAGGCAGAACCCTGAAGGCAGCGGGTACCCTTGGCTGGAGCACCCACGCCTTCTGCCGAGTGGCATCTCGTCCAGCTTGCCGGGGTCAGATAACCTTGCTTCTAGTCTTGGATTCAGGAGGCTTTATTTGTTACCTCGTCGTGGATTTTGTGTAAAGCAATTCATGAGGTCGGACAAGCTGGGAGGGGGCGATCGGCTTATCGCGCCCTTCACAGGCGTGGCCGCCCATGAAAACGAGAAGGGACTAGTGTCTGCGTTGCGTCTGGGCCGAGGCGCATGTTTTCGAGTTTCCAGGCCGCCACTATTCTGTCCAGGACAAAGCTTTCTTATATTTCGAATGGCTCTAAATGTGAAGAGCGCTCTAGGTTGTGGGCTGGCCGCTGCCTCAGTGCTTCTGTTGTTTGCACAGGGCCCAAGCAATGGTGGCATGGTTGCGGACTGAATTTAGCCCTGCCTCACAGCCGGGTTTTGGCAAAAACACCATACTGAACCCATGAAGTTGAAGCTGGGTGACCCTGCTCCTCTAGTGCAGGTTCAGGACGCTATGGGCCGCACAGTGGATTTGGCGGCGCTGGTCGGGCAGGGGCGTTACATTGTGCTGTGGTTCTACCCCAAGGCCAGTTCGCCGGGTTGCACCGCCCAGGGAAAGCAGTACGCCGAGCTGCACGATGCCTTCAGGCAGCTGGGCGCCGAGGTGTTTGGCGTGAGCGCCGACCCCGCCTCGGCGCAGTGTCGGTTTATAGACCGGCTGGCCTTGCAGGGCGGCATGATTCCCGATCCCTCGGGGGCCTTGGGGCGTGCTTTTGGGGTGGGCGGTTGGCTGGGCTTTGGCCAGCTGCTGGGGATGTACAACCGCGATACCATTCTGATCAACCCGGAGGGGCGGATTGAAAAAATCTGGCGCAATGTTAACCCTTTCCAGGATGCCAGGGTGGTGCTGGAATACTTGAAATCGAAGGTGGGTGCGGGCCCCGCTCAGGCCGAGTCTGCGCCAACTTGAAGCCTGGCCCACAGCAGGGTGGGCCTCCTTGCGGGCAGACTCGAGGGTATGAAACGCCTGTGGTTCTTGCCCTTGCTGCTGGCGCCCGCGCTGGCCCTGGCCCCCGGCGACCCGGTCTCCTTGCCCAGAGTGCAGGACTCCTACGGCAGGCCCGTAGACCTGGCGGCGGTCGCTCGAGAAGGGAAGTATCTGTTGTTCTGGTTCTACCCCAAGGCCAGCTCGCCCGGCTGCACCGCCCAGGGCAAGCGCTACGCCGAGCTATACGGCGAGTTCGACCGGCTCGGGGTGGAGATTTTCGGGGTGAGCGCCGACCCCGCCGCCGACCAGTGCAGCTTCATCGAGCAGATGGCCCTCAAAGGGGCCATGCTCCCCGATAAGGACGGCACCCTGGCCCGGCTCTTCAAAGTGGGAGGGTTTTTGGGCTTTTACAACCGCGATACCATCCTGGTCAACCCCAAAGGCCGCATCGAGCGCATCTGGCGCAGTGTGAACGCCTTCCGCGACCCCGATACGGTGCTGGCCTACGTGCGTGAAATCAAGCGATGAGCGGGCGCCCTTCCGGATGAGCCAAGCCCTGCTGGTTGGCAAAGCCGCGCCCGAAGGAATAACCGAACCTTTACCTTGCCCTTCACTGGCGGGATGGCCCATCCAGCCGGTCAGCGCGCGGGACAAAGCGGTTTGGGAATCGAACCGCGCGTAGCAAGGGCTCCGGGGCTGGCCCCGCAATCGTGCTCTACATAGACGTGGCCGCCCACGGAGAATGCGTCTGGGCCGAGACGCTTGTCTTCCAGGCGGCCACCTCGAATGGCTCAAAATATGCGAAGAGCGCTCGAGTTTGTAACCATTCCGTAAGTCTTGGGTCGCTTTAAACCGCAGAATGTGAAGGGATGAAAGTGGTGGTGATTGGCGCGGGGGTGGGGGGCCTCACCACCGCTGCGCTGCTGGCCCAGGCGGGCCTCGAGGTCACGGTGCTCGAGCACCATACCTACCCCGGCGGCTCGGCAGGCACCTTCTGGCACCGGGGCTTCCGCTTCGATGCGGGGGCGACCCTGCTGGCCGGTTTCGACGAGGCGGGGGTTTTTACCCGGCTGGAGCGCCGCTTGGGGGTTCGTTTTCCGGTGCGTCGGCTGGCCCAGGGCCAAACGCTGATGGAGGTCTGGCTGCCCGATGGCCGGGTGGTGCCCCGTCCGGTGGGGCGCGCGCACGAGCTCGAGGCCCAGGAGCAGGCCTTTGGCAGAGGCGTGCGGGGCTTCTGGGCCTGGCAGGCCCGGCGGGCCGAGGCTTTGTGGGGGCTGGCCCAGGGCCTGCCCTTTCCCCCCGCCAATGCCCAGGAGTTGCGGCGGCTCTTGCACAAAGGGCTGCCCTGGGCGCTGGGCCACCTGGCCGACCTGCCCGGCATTCTGGCCGATCTGCTGCGCCGCACCGCGGCCCATGCGCCCGCGAACCCCGCCTTCAGGCGTTTTCTGGACGCCCAGCTGTTGATTGCCGCCCAGACCGATGCCGGGGGCACCTATGCCCTCTTTGGGGCGGCGGCGCTGGATCTGCCCCACCGGGGCCCCGCCATGCCCCTGGGGGGGATGGGCGCGGTGGCCGAGACCCTGGCCGAGGCCGTCCGGCGCTACGGGGGCCGGGTGCTCTACCGCCACCGGGTTGAACGGCTCTGGCTTCGCCGGGGACGGGTGGTGGGCGTGGAGGTGGCCCTGGGCGGGCGGCGGCGGGGGGAGCGCGAGGTGCTGGAGGCCGACCTCTTCATCGCCAACCTGACCCCCGGCGACCTAGCCGCCCTGGTGCCGGAAGGCCCCCAGCAGCCCCCCCCGGCCGATGCCTGGGGGGCTTTCATGCTGCATGCGGTGGTGCCCGAGGGCCTGGTTCCGCCGGGCGCCCCCTACCGGCAGTGGGCGGGGGCCGGCGAGTGGACCTTTGTGAGCCTGGCCGAGCCCGGCGATTCCTTGCGCGGCCCGGCGGGCCTGCGGGTTCTGTCGGCCTCGGTGCACACCCGGCTGGCCGAGTGGCAGGGCCTTGGCAAGGAGGCCTACCAGGCCCAGAAACAAGCCTGGCAGGAGCGGGTCGCGCGTCAGGTGGAGCGGCTCATTCCCGGCTTCCGGGCCTCGGCGGCGCTGCTGCTGGGGGCAACCCCCCGCACCTACTGGTTTTACACAAGGCGGCAGAGCGGCTGGGTGGGCGGGTATCCGCAGGTGCATCCCTTCCGCACCCCCAGCCCCCGAACCCCCTTCCCAAACCTGTGGCGGGTGGGGGAGACCATCTTCCCGGGGCAGTCGGTGCCGGCGGTGGCCATGGGGGGCGAGCGGGTGGCTGCGCTGGTGCTGGCCCGGCTGGGCCTGGAGCCTGCCGCGCCCTTTGCAGACGGAGCCGCCCACCCTGGCTGCTCTCTACAGGACAGAGCCTCCTCGGAGTAAAGGAGAGAACTAGCGGGCGGCCAGCTCCTGCCCCACCTTCCAGTAGGCAGCCATGACCTTGCGCGCAGCGGGCAGGGCCACCCCGCTGCCCTCGCCGCCGTTCTCGAAAAAGGCCACCACCACCAGGGGGGGGCGGGGGTCGGCGGGGTCTACCGGGCCGTAGCCCATGTACCAGGCGTGCTCGAGGCCAGCGGTGAGGGTTTCGTTCTGGGCGGTGCCGGTCTTGCCCGCTGTAGCCACCGGAAAGCTGCCCAGCACGTGCCGGGCGGTGCCCCAGGTGACGGTTTTGCGCAGCCCTTCCTGAAGCTCCTTCCAGTACTGGCCGGCCACCGAGGTATGGGGCCTGCGGACGGCCTGGTTGCCAATCCGCAGCACCATGTGCAGCTCGGGTTGCTGGCCGCTTTGGGCGATGGTGGCCAGCATGCGGGCAATCTGCACCGGGGTGGCTTTGTTGTAGCCCTGCCCGATGGCAATCGAGAGGGTCTCGCCGGGCCACCAGCGGGGGTCTTGGGGGAGGTTCTGTCGCTTCCACTGCAAGGTGGGCACAATGCCGTTCTGCTCGCCAATTTCCAGCCCGGTGGGGCGGCCTATCCCCAGCTCCAAGGCCCGCTTGTGGAGCCTGTCCACCATGCCGATGGGGTCCAGCATGGCCACCTGGTAGTACCAGGTGTTGCAGCTTTGGGCAATGGCCTCCTTGACGGTCATCATGCCCATATCCACCCGCGCCCAGTTGCGCCGGATGCCGCCAAAAACGATGTACGGGCTGCAACGGTAGGCAGTGCCGGGGCTCACGTAGCCGCTTTCCAGAGCCAGGCTCGAGGTCACCAGTTTGTAGGTGGAGCCGGGGGGGTAGGCATTGACCGCCCGGTTCAGGGTGGGCCTGTCCTTGTCGGCGAACAGCGCGCGAATCTGGTCATTGGGGCGGGGCCGGCGGCCAAACAGGTTGGGGTCGAAGGCCGGGGCGGTGGCCATGGCCAGCACCTCGCCGTTGCGCGGGTCGAGGGCCACAATGGCCCCCTTGGCCTGGCGGGCCAGCGGAAGCCCGTAGCGGAGGCGAATTCGATTAATGTCCTCAACTCCCTCCCGCAAGGCCTGCTCGGCAGCTCGTTGCAGATTCAGGTCGAGGGTCAGGTACACGTCGGAACCGGCCTGGGGCTCTTTGAGTTCCTCGAAGCGCACCCGCTGGCCCCGGGCGTTGACCTCGGCCAGCACCACCCCTTTGATGCCCCGCAGATGGGTTTCCAGGGCGGCCTCGAGGCCCGCCGCTCCGACCAGCTCTTCGGGGTCGTAGCCTTCCTTGAGCTGTTCCTGGGAGGGCAGCGCCGTGTATCCAATCACCGGCCCGGCAATGGGGTTGGGGTAGACCCGCTCGATGCGCTCCAATAGCTTCAGGTTGGGCTCCCCGGCGGTGAGTTCGGCCAGGGTGGGCACCAGCGCCTCCGGAATGTTCACCAAGAGCTCCACCGGCTCCCGCTCCACCTTGGGCAGCTCCTTGAGCCCCAGCAGGGCCAGGATGCGCTCCTTGAAATGCACCTCTCCACCCGTATAAATCAGATCCACCGCCAGCCGGTTGGCCGCAATCACCCGTCCATTGCGGTCCAGAATGCGGCCCCTGGGCGCCAGCGAGGTTTCGGTGCGAAGGTAGTTGCCCTGGCTGCGGGTGGCATATTGCTCGTACTGCAATACCTGCAACTGCCAAAGCCGCCCCACAAACAGCAGCAGTATCAGGTAAAAAAGCCCCAGCAGGATCCAGACGCGGCTGTTCACCAGGCACCCCTATTTGCTGCGCACCGCATAAAGCTGCCGGGAGAGCTGAATCACCAAAGGCGCAATCAGCAACGTCAGCAGCATCTCCGGTAAGATAACCGACCACAGCGTGAGAGGGTTGAAGTTGCCCAAACGCAGCCAGAAGGCCACCAGCAGGATGCCCAGCCATTTGGCTACAAAGCTACCTCCCAGAATGACGACCTGGCCGGCCAACTCGTCCCAGTGCACCAGGCGCGAAAGACGGTAGTAAGCATAGGCGGCAAAAAGCAACCCCACCGCATGTAACCCTGGGTAACCTGCCGAGAGCAAGTCTTGCAGCAATCCCAGGGCAAAGGCCAGCGGCAAGCCCACATAGGGCGATGTCGAAGCCACCAGCAACAAGGTGGCCAGATAAATCAAATCGGGGGGCGAAAAACTATCCCCCAACAAGCCGGAAACAAAGCCCTGGAGTACGAAAGCCAGTCCGCTAATCAAAAGGATTCGCATAGTGGGCCAAGAATGGGTTTGCCGTCGCGCCTTGCACGGTGTGGCGCATCGGCACGGCAACAACGGCTGCGCCGGGTGTTCGCAGGCTGCGCTTTGGACAACGGCGGAGCAGAGCCACAGGGCATGAAAATTGGGGCTGCTGCAAGGCCGGTTCCCAACCGATTATCAAAAGACCGCATCACCCAGGCCTGGCGATACGGGGTGAAAAAGAACCAGGAGGCGCGTTGGAGGGGGGTCTCGTGTGCATTCATAACGGCTTGAGCACCTGCACTTCCTCCAGCAGCGAAAGTTGCACGGAGGGCCGTACAATCAGGACCTTCTTCAACGCGCCGGGTGAAACAGGCAAGACCTGCTCCACCGTCCCAACCGAGATGCCCGCGGGGTAGAGGCCCTGCAAAGCGCCGGTCACCACCTTGTCACCGGGATTGACCTGGGCCTCGGGGGCGATTTCCACCCGCAGCCTGCGGGGAGGGGCGCCATAGGCAATGCCCCGACCCGGGGCACTGGCGAGCCGCACCCCTACCCGCGACTCAGGGTCAAGCACCGTGCGAACCACGGCATTGTTTGGCGTGACCTCGGTGATGACCCCCACCAGTCCGCTGGCGGTGGTTACCGGCATGCCGACCCGCAGCCCCTGGGCCGAACCTGCTCCCAAAAAGAGCCTGCGGTAAAGGCCCGAAGGATCATCGTCAATCACCGGTGCTACCGCGACCACGCCCAGGCCCTGCACAGCCTGCACCCGCAGGGTGGCCTGTAGTTTGCGGTTTTCCAGTCTCAGGCGCTGGTTTTCTTGCCTGAGCTGCTGCAACTCGGCCTGCACCTGTCGCAGTTCGGCCCGCAGGTCACGGCGGTCAAACACGGCAGCCAAGCTGGCCCTGGCGTTTTGGCCTAGGCGAAAGGAGAAGCCAAACAAAGGGGCGGTGCGCGCGGCAAACTCGCCCGGCAGGCTAGGGGCCGATTGCCGGGTCAGGGTGGCGAGCAATACCCCCAGCACCATTAAGCCAATCAGCAAGGCCCTGCGAATAACGGTATCGCTCATGGTCTACCGCCAGTCGAGGGGTGCAGGAAACGATGGTCTGTGCTGCAAAGCTTCAAAAAACCCAACTCCCAAACCAGAGTTTAGCGCATGGCTCCACCGAGCCTGCTTCACTATACAGAACCCTAGAATGCAGTTCAGATTGGGACACCTGCCTCCAGGTTTCACTTCACGGCTTTCGGCAGAGGGTGGAGCCCCAGAAAACACCCATGCCCACCGTTTTGGCGTGGCCATTTTGCATGGGCCAGTAAACACCCCTTGGTTAGCCAGCCAGTTTGCTTTCGGAAAGGCTCGCTCACCGGCTCGAGGGGCCGGCGCTACGTCGCCTGGGGCCTGGGCTGGGCCCCCACGTAGCGGCTAGCCGTCCATATCAACACAACCGCGAACAGCAGGCGCAGCCATAGTTCAGGCAGTTGATTGGCCACCAGACCCCCTGCAAAGGCCCCGACCAGAATGCCCACCACCAGCCCTGGCACATAAGCCTGCGACAGATTGCCGTGGCGATAGTGGGTGTAGGACCCCACCAGGGCCGAAGGAATCATGGCCAGCAGCGAGGTGCCCTGGGCGGTGTGCTGCTCGAGGCCCACCAGCAACACCATGATCGGCACGGTGATGGTGCCGCCGCCCACCCCCAGCATCCCCGAGGCAAAGCCCGCCAACCCCCCCGTCAGAAGCAAGGGCAGCACCCGCACCCAGCCTTGCAGAGGCTCTTCCACGTGGGGAATGTAGGGCTTGAGCAGCAGCGACAAAGCCACAAAAACCAGATACCAGCCAAAGACCCGCTTGAGTTTCCACTCGGGCAGGCGGTTGGCAAACCGGGCTCCCAGGTTGGCGGTGACCATGGCCGTCGGGACAATCAGCAAGGCTGCTACCCAGTCCACCGTTCCATGAGCGGCGTAGGAGAAGGCACCCGCCAATCCGGTAAAAACCACCATTACCAGGCTGGTGGCTACGGCTTCGTGCTGGGTGAGCTTCAGGAAAGCGACCATCAGGGGCACAGCCACGACGCCCCCGCCCAGGCCGACCAGGCCCCCAAAGGCCCCGGCGACCAGGCCAATCCACAAACTTGGAAGATTCACAGCCTCCGTTATACCACAACAAGTGAGATTTTAGATTCAAAATCTGGCCTGGTTACCTGCCGCCGGGTTCAAAACCCGCCTTCGACCGCTGTTTTATCGCGCTTACAGACGAGGCCGCCACGTTTGTGAAGAGCGCGATATGTGTTACCTCGTTGTAGATTTGGTATTACAGGCTAAAACGGAACTCAAGGTTCATATCGTATTCGGTGACCCCTCCCCAGGGCCAACCGGGAAGATGGGCGGAGAGGGCCTCCCCGGATTGTGGGCACGGGGGCGCCTCAGGTGTCTGCTTGGCAGGGTTCAGGGCAGGGCGGTTTGTAACCAGCGCAGCCAGTTCTCCCCCAGCACCCCTTGCTTGAAGGGTTCTGGAACCAAACCGCCTATTTTTTGCAGGTCGCCGGGCTGGTCTAGCCCCTCCGGGTTTTCGTGCAGGCCGAAGCCCCCGTCAAAGTCGGAGCCGATGCCCACCTTGTCCCAGCCCACCAGGCGGGCGGTGTGGGCCATGTGCCGCCCAACTACTTCCAGCTTGACCCGCTCCATACCGCGCTGCCAGGTGGGTTCCAGGAAAAACCCAAAGAGCACCGTGCCAATCACGCCGTTTCGCTGGCCGATGGCCCGAATCATGGCATCGCTCAGGTGTCGGTTGGCATATGGGGGGCCTTCGCCGCCCAGCAGGGCCCTGGGGTTGCTGTGGGTGGCGCAGACCGCCCCATCAAAAACCTCCAGGGCCTGCCAGAAGGCCTGTTCGTCCATGTGCGAGAAGTCCAGGGCCAGATGATTCTCCCGCATGGCCCGCATGAGTTCAAAGCCCAGTTCGCTCAGGCCGCCGGGTTCACGGGTTCCGCCCGCATAGCGGGTGCGGTTCCAGGCGGGGCCGATGAGCCGCACCCCCTGCGCTTTCCAGAACCCCACCTCGTTTGGCTGGCGGATGCACTCAGCGCCCTCAATCAGGATGACCAGGGCCGTAATCCCATCCTCCGGCCACAAAGCCAGATGCCGCTGCAAATCGGCCCGATCGCGCAGAATTCGCACCAGCCCCTGTTCCTCCCAGCGCAAATACACCTCCAGTTGCCGCAGGGCTTGCTGGTAAGCGCTCTGGGGGTCGGTGTGCTGGCGTGGGTCCACCCAGAGGGTGGCAAAACAGATACCCACCTTGCCTTCTCGCAAGGCTGGTAGGGTCACGACGGGCACATCGGGATGGGCGTCGCACTTGCGTAACTCTGCGAGCGGCAGGGTGAGGTCGCGCCCCAGGTCGACCACATTGTGGGCCAGGTCGAGGTGGGCATCTACAATCATGGCTCACATCTTATCGGTTTGCGCCCTGGTGGTATCCTGTCTGGAAGCACGCCAGCGGATTAGGAGCCTGGCCCCAAGTTTTGCGCGGGCTTATCGAGAAAAATGCACCTATGAATCTGGTCTGGCACCGCGCCGATTTGCGCCTGCACGACAACCCCGCCCTTGGCCAGGCCCTGAAGGAGGGGCCCGTACTGGGTCTGGTTGTATTGGACCCCAACATTTTGCAAAACACCAGCCCACGCCGGCGGGCCTGGTTTTATCAGAACGTGGCTGCGCTGCGCGAGGGCTACGCCCGACGCGGGGGGGTATTACTGGTTCGCCAGGGCCTGCCCTGGGAGGTATTGCCTCAGATGGTCGGGGCGCTCGGTGTGAAGCAGGTCTATGCCGTTCGTAACTTCACCCCTTATGCCCGCTTTCGCGATCAGAAGGTGGGGTCGGTGCTGCCGGGTCGAGTGAACTGGCTGGACGGACAGTACATCCACGAGCCCGGCGCCATCCTCAAGCCGGAGGGCGGCCCTTACACGGTCTTTACGCCCTTCTCCAAGCGCTGGTGGGCCGCCCGCAAGCCGGTTTTGCTCGAGGCCCCCCCCCACCTTCCGGCTGTGTCCCTACCGCCCGGCTTCGACCTGGGCGTCATCCCCGAGGAAGCCTCGGATGTGCCGTTGCCGCCGGTGGGTGAGGAGGCGGCCCTGGGGGCGCTCGAGGTCTTTTTGCGCGACAAGCTGCCCCGGTATCACCAGACCCGCGACGGGCTGGCCGGGGAGGGGGTCTCGAGGCTTTCCTACTACTTCACCCTGGGGGTTCTGTCGCCCCGCCTGGCCGCCCGAAGGGCCTTGCAGGTAGGGGGTGAGGGCGCCCTTAAGTGGGTGAACGAGCTGTGCTGGCGCGACTTCAGCGGCGATCTGCTCTACCACCGCCCCGAGATGCTCACCCAGGCCTTCGACCCCCGCTGGAACGACCTCCCCTGGAACGACGACGGCGAGCTGTTTTCGGCCTGGCTGCACGGCCAGACCGGCATCCCGGTGGTGGACGCCTGTATGCGCGAATTGCGGGCCACCGGCTTTTTGTCCAACCGGGGGCGCATGGTGGTGGCGCAGTTTGCGGTCAAGCTGGCCCTTTTGCCCTGGCAGAAGTGCGAGCGGGCCTTCCGCGACCTGCTGCTTGACGGCGACAACGCCTCCAACCTGCAAGGCTGGCACTGGGCGGGGGGCTTGGGGGTGGATGCGGCGCCTTATTTCCGGGTTTTCAACCTGGTGACCCAGGCCGAGACCCACGACCCCGGCGGTGCGTGGCTCCGGCGCTGGGTGCCCGAGTCGGGGGGCCGCCCTGAGCCCTACAAAGCCCAGGCGCTGGATCTGGACTTGGCCCGCCGACGCTACCTGGCCGCCGCCGGGCAGATTGCCAAAAAGCCTGACTGGGCCGCCAGAAGCCGGGAGGCAAAGGCCAAAAGCCCGTAGGATTCCATCAGACCGACGACCCCGGAGATTACACAGCGTTTCTGCCCCATTCAAGGGATGCATATGCGGCTCAGAGGCTTCAAAGCGCACCTGCCGGTGAAGGTTTGTGCTGTGTGCGGCCGGCCTTTCCAGTGGCGCAGGAAGTGGACCCAGAACTGGCCGGAGGTCAAGTACTGCTCGGAACGCTGCCGGAATGAGGCCCGGGGGAGGAAGGCTTGAGCGAACTGGCCGGAGAACGCATAGCCCAGCAACTGCTGCTGTGGGCGCTGGTGTGCTGGGGGGGCGCTCTTTTTGGCTTATGGCGTACCCGGCATGAGTTTTGGAGGCCCTTCTGGTTCATGACCGGGGTCTGGGCCTTGGTCAATGCGGCGATTGCCTATGGAGGCTGGCTGGGGGCCGAACCGGACCCGGCCTCCCTGCGACGGCTCCTCTGGATTAACGCCGGCCTGGACGTTTTGTACATGGCCATTGGTTGGGGTCTGTGGACGCGCCCCAAGCCGGTACTCAAGGGTTTTGGCTTGTCTATCGTAGCACAGGGCCTGTTCTTGTTTTTCTTCGATCTGTTCCATGCCCTACAAATATGAACGTAACCTGTACAAATATTGTACCTACCCTTTACAAGTATGTTGGTCTTGCACACGGTAGGGGGATGTTGCAAGGGCCTGGTCGAGAGCGTGGGCAAAAGAGTCGAGCAAAAGATGCTTCGCGACCGCAGCCGTGCGACCCTACCTCCAGGGCCTAAAACCCCTGGCTGCAAGGGAGGCAAACCATGAGGAAGTTGTTGGCATTACTGGCGGTACTGGCTATCGGTCTAGGCTTTGCACAAAGCAACAACGCGATGGTGCGCGTGGCCCACCTTTCACCCGACGCACCGGCGGTAGATGTCTGGGTCAACGGCGCTCGAGCCCTGCAAAACGTGCCCTTCAAGGCCGTCAGCAACTACCTCTCGCTGCCCGCCGGAGAAATTACCGTATGGGTGGTGCCTGCAGGTGCGACCACCCCACGGGTGATTGATGCCAAAGCCACCATTGCCGCCGGCAAGATGTACACCATTGCGGCCACCGGCCTGCTCAACGCCACCGGCAACCAGCCCAAGCTCGGGCCCACCATCATCGAAGACGTGTTGCCCACCCTGGCGGCGGGCCAGGCCGGCATTCGGGTCGTCCACACCTCGCCCACGGCCCCCGCAGTGGACGTGGCGATTCGCGGCGGCGCGGTCGTGGTGCCCAACCTGGCTTTCCCCAAAGCCTCGGGCTACCTGACGGTGCCGGCTGGTTCCTACAACTTCGACGTGCGCGCTGCCGGAACCACCACCGTGGCCCTGCCGCTCAACAACGTGGCCCTGGAAGCAGGCAAGGTTTACACCGTTTTCGCGGTCGGTGGTACCACCGCCCAACCTCTGAGCGTGGTCGTAGCGGTCGATAAGTAAGCCTGAGCTCAACTGAAACCGCCTTTGGGGTGGCCCTGGTTCGGGGCCACCCAACTTTTACCCTGCAAGGCGACATTTTCTGTGCCTAGACCATAACACCAACTTTGCATGAAGGTTTTGCATCTATCGAAGCCTTGCGTCCAAGCAGTGGGCCGGTGGATTTTGTTTGCCAATTCGCTGTTCATGCGATGAACCTCACGGTATGATGACAAAGCAACAGTACAAAGCAGGATGGGCCTGGTCAGGCAGATCCCGACTTTGGACAAACGAAAGGAGTGTAGACGTGAAAAAGTGGCTTGTTTTGGTCGCACTGGCTTTGATGGGGTTTTCCTTGGCCCAGGGCAACACTGCTTTCGTCCGCTTCGCGCATCTGGTGCCCGATGCGCCGGCGGTGGACATTGTTTCGGGTGGCAGCAAGGTGTTTGAGGCCCAGGCTTTCAAAGATGTAACTTACTACGCCGAGGTGCCCGCTGGCAGCCTGACCCTGACCGTGCAGACCACCGGGCAGAACCCGGCCAAGGTTGCCGATGTGTCCATCCGTGTGCAGGCGGGCAAGTACTACACGGTGATGGCCCTGGGCACGCTCTCGACCCTGAAGGCCCGCCTGGTCGAAGACCGCCTCGCCCCCGCCGAAGGGGTGGCGAAGGTTCGCATTGTTCATGCTTCGCCGGATGCCCCGGCGGTGGACGTGGCGCTAAAGGGGGGGCCGGTGCTGTTCCGCAACCTGGCCTTCAACCAGATTTCGGGCTACGGCACGGTTCCGGCGGCTGCCTACAACCTCGAGGTGCGCCCCACCGGCACCACCAACGTGGCCCTTCCGCTCGAGGGGGTGGCGTTTGAAGCCGGCAAGGTTTACAGCGTGTTTGCGGTGGGCTTGCTGGCCGGACAAACCCTCGAGGTGATTGTGGTCGAGGATAGTTTTGGTAGTCCATAGATGGAAGGCGGGCTCGAGGGGGGCTTCGGCCCCCCTTTTTTTGTGGGCTTTGGTCAAGTCTGAACCCCAGGCTGGCCTCAGGATAAAAGGGTATGCGAGGGTGGATGGTTCTGGGGTTGGTTCTGTGGGGCCTGGGTCTGGCTCAGAGCGTGCGCTGGACGGGCCAGCCCGAGTATCGGGCCGTTCCGGGGGCTTCAACGGCAGCAGGGGCGGCCCTGGATAAGAGCTATGTGCTGGTCTATCCGGCCCAGGGAACGCCGCGCGGCACCATCGTGTTTGTGCCGGGATTCTTGGGGGGCGCCACCAATTTCGACGCCCTGGCCCGGCGGCTGGTGCTGGCGGCCCCCGGCTGGGCGGTCTGGGCCTGGGACCGGCGGGCCAACGGCCTCGAAGACCGCCGAGGCTTTACCTCGCCCGACCCCTGGGCCTACTACCAGAACTACCGTGTGCCCGATTTGCCCTTCCTCAAGGACTGGGGCCTGAGGGTACACCTGGACGACCTCGAGCAAGTCGTTGACCAGGCCCGGAGCAGCGGCCCGGTGGTGCTGGCCGGGCACTCGCTGGGCGCCAGCCTGGCCTCGCTGTTTGCGCTGTACCGGGGCGATAAAATCAGCGGCCTGATTTTGCTGGATGGCGCGCCGCGCCTGGTGCCCCTCACCCGGGAGCAATACTTTGGCGGCACCGAAGGGGGCTTTGGGCGGCTGGCCGGGCTCAACGAACTCCTGGAAGGCCGGGCCCCGCCCTACATCAACGCCTTTGGGCTTAACCCGGTGGGCTTTGCCCAGGCCGAAGCGCAGGCCTTCATGACCGCGCAGAACCCCCAGGCCGATGCGCCCCCAGGCTGGGCGCCCTACCGGGCGAGTCGGCTGGCGGCGGCCCTTGCCCGCGTGGACGACCGCTATGCCCTGTCGTCTATTTTTTCGGTCTCGGTGGGCCAGTCCACCGGGCGCGAGGGGATCAGCCTGTTCAGCCTTTTTGTGGGCAGCGTGGTCTATACCGTTCGGGGCCCAAGGGGGGGGCGGGTGGAGTGGCGCGACAGCGGCGAGGCCACCGACCCGCTGGAGTTCATCTCGCTGTACGCCAACCCCACCACCGGCTTCTCGGAGTGGTTTTTCCCTTACCGCCTCTCCCTCGACATCTCGGCCTACGAGGTGGCCATGCCCGAGCTGAGGCCGCGCTCGGTGGCGTATCCGGTGCTGGCCCTGGGCGCAGGGCGGGGGTTGCTCCCGCAAGCCAGCAACTTTCGCAGCGTGGGCGAGGCTTTCCCCAATACCCGGGTAGAAGTTCGAATCCTGCCGGGCCTCACCCACCTGGACATCCTGACCAGCCGCAGCGGGGATGCGGTCGGCCCCATTGCGGCTTATTTGCAAGGGGTGCGCTAGTCGCCGGGTATGACCCTCTGGATTCTGGGCGACCAGCTCAACCACGCTGCTGTGGAGCAGCTCGCACCCCGGCGGGTGCTGCTGGTAGAGGCCTACGAGCTGGGGCGCACCCCGCCCATGCACCCGCAAAAGCTAGTGCTCTTCTTCAGCGCCATGCGCCATTTTGCAGAGGAACTGCGGGCGGGCGGCAGAGAGGTCATCTATCTTCAGGCCGAGACCCTGGCCGAAGCCCTGGAGCAGTTTTTCCAGGCCTACCCCGGCGAGACCCTGGCTCAGATGCAGCCAGCCGACTTTGGCTTCGCCGAACGGGCCAAAGCCCTGGTGGAAGGCCGGGGCGGGCTGTACCGCTTGCTGCCCAACCGGCTCTGGCTCTTGCAGCCGGAGGAGTTTGACCGCTGGGCCGGGAGCCGCCAGACCTACCGCCTCGAGTACTTCTACCGCTTCATGCGCCAGCGCACCGGTTACCTGATGCAAAAAGGCCAGCCGGTGGGGGGGGCCTGGAACTACGACGCCGAAAACCGCAAAGCCCCGCCGCCGGGCTACCGGCCCCCCGCCCCGCTGCGCTTCGCCCCCGATGCCCTCACCCAGGGGGCCATCGAGACCGTAAAGGCGCGGTTCCAGGGGCATTTTGGGGCCCTCGAGGGCTTCGAGTGGCCGGTGACCCGCCAGCAAGCCCTGGAAGCCCTGGAAGATTTCGTCCAGAAGCGCCTGGCGGCCTTTGGCCCCTACCAGGATGCCCTGGTGGAGCAAAGCTGGAGCCTGCACCACTCGCTTTTGTCGCCAGCCCTCAACTTAGGGCTTCTGCACCCCGCCGAGGTGGTGGAGCGGGCCCTGGCCGAGTACGAAAAAGGCGGCGTTCCACTGGCCAGCATCGAGGGCTTTGTGCGGCAGGTGATGGGCTGGCGCGAGTACATCTACCACGTTTACCGCCGCGAGATGCCGGGGCTCTTGCGGGCCAACCAACTGGCGGCCCAAGCGCCCCTGCCCCCGCTTTTCTGGGGGGCGCCTACCCGGATGCGCTGCCTTTCAACCGTCATCACACGGGTTCGGGCGCGCGGTTACGCCCACCACATCGAGCGGCTGATGGTGCTGGCCAACTTTGCGCTCCTCTATGGCGTCGAACCGCAGGCCCTGAATGCCTGGTTTGTGGCGGCCTTTGTGGACTCCGCCGACTGGGTGATGGTGCCCAACGTGCTGGGCATGGGGGTTTTTGCTTCACCTATTCTCTCCTCCAAGCCCTATGCGGCCAGCGGAAAGTACATCGCCCGCATGGGCAACCACTGCCAGCACTGCGCCTTCAAGGTAAGCGAGACCCTGGGCGAGCAAGCCTGCCCCTTCAACAGCCTGTACTGGGACTTCATGGCCCGGCACCGGGCCTTGCTGGAGGGCAACCCCCGTCTGGCGGTGCTGTACAGGTCCTGGGACAGGCGCCAACCGCAGGAGCAAAGAGCTATTCGCCATCGGGCCGAAAGCCTGCGGCAGGGCATTGCGCAGGGTGAAGTTTGAATGATAACCCCCTCAAGAATGGGTAAAGCCAGCGTTACACGTAAATACCCTGGCCCTGGCTGCCTGGCCAAATCCTGTGCAGGTCTAGGTTTTGCTCGTGACGCCGCAAAGGGTTGCAGCGTTACCTGATGCAGCCATGTGAATAACGTCCTGGGAAGTAGATTTCTCCTGTAGACTCACACCGTGCCATCCTGGCGTTCGACGGGCGCAGTGGATTGGGTTGTGTACCCAGACCCGGGGTTGGGTGGGCCCTGGATGGGATGATGCGGATTGGAGGGTGAATTCTTGCTTTCAGCGGCGACGACCTGGCTGGCGCAACGAAGACTCGAGCTCTGGACGGGTCTCCTGATGCTTGGGGTGTATGGGCTTTCCTTTCCGCAACTTTACCAGACCTTCGGCAACAATCTGCTGATTCTGGGGTTTCCCGGGCTGTTGCTTTTGAGCTGGGGGCTGGGCCTGTGGGGGGCGGCGCTGGTGGGCCTGCTCAATGTTCCGATGCAGGTGCTGCTCCTCAACCTGGGCGCTGCTCAGTGGGACGCAGGGCTGAGGGAAGTTGTGCAGCTCATGACCGGAACCGGCCTGGCCGCATGTCTGGCCATGGGGTTGTTTCGTTTTCAGTATGACCGCCGCTCGAGCGCCGAAGCAGCCATGCGGGAAAGCCAGGCCCAGGCCCAGGACCGCAACCTCGAGCTCTCCCTCTTTTCGAGGGTGCGCGACGGGCTGACCCGCGACCTCGAGCCCACCGCCTTAATGCGGGGGGTGGTGGACGCCCTGCACGATCACCCCCGCTTCGATAGCGTGGCTGCCTACCAGCCCGATGGTGAGGGGCTGCGTCAGGTCTGCTCGGGCGGAAAACAAACCCTGCCCGAGCAGTTTGGTCCGGCCCACGAGGTGGTCTATCGGGCAGCCCGGTCTGCCGAGACGGTGGTGCTGTACACCACCGAGGAGCGCAGCCATGCCGGCGTGCTGGGGGAGCGGAGCCTGATTGCGGTGCCGTTGCTGGTGAAGGGAAGCGTGCAGGGGGTGCTGGTAGCGAGCTGTGGGGCCTCCGACCTCGACCCGCGCGATGTCCGCTTTTTGGAAGGGGTGGCGGGGCAGCTAAGCCTGGCCATTGACCGCGCCCAGGTATACGAGGCCCTGCGCGAACAGGAGGCCACCTATCGAACCCTGCTGGAGACCCTGCCCGACGCGGTGGCCCTGTACGACGGCTCGAAGCTGCTCTACCTCAACCCGGCGGGCCTGCGCGGGCTGGGCTACCAGCGGCTGGACGAGGTGGTGGGGCAGCCCCTCACGCTCTTCGTGCACCCCGATTCGCTGCCGCGGGTGGCCGAGCGGGTGCAGCGGATTCTGGGGGGTGAGCCCGACGCGCTCGAAGAGATTCGCCTGGTGGCCCGGGACGGGCGCGAACTCGAGGTCGAGGCCCTGGGCTTCCTGGTGC
Organism: Meiothermus sp.; assembly: GCF_025056915.1. GTDB lineage: Bacteria > Deinococcota > Deinococci > Deinococcales > Thermaceae > Meiothermus. Next base: position 50,437 of record NZ_JANWVH010000001.1, read on the forward strand.
AGATTGCGGGCCACAAACAGGTCATGATCTCCATCCGCGATGTGGGCGAGCGCAAACGCCAGCAGGCCCGCATCGAGTACCTGGCCTACCACGACCCCCTGACCGACCTGCCCAACCGCCGCAAGCTGTGGGCGGTGGCCGAGACGGTCTTTGTGGCCGACCGCCGCAAGCGTGAAACCCCGGCCCTGATCTACCTCGACCTGGACAACTTTAAAGTAGTTAACGACACCCTCGGCCATCAGGCCGGCGACGAACTTCTGCGCCAGATAGCCCTGCGGATCAAGGAGGTGCTGCGCCAGGGCGACCTGCTGGCCCGCATGGGGGGCGACGAGTTTGCGGTGCTGCTTCCATCTGCCGACCGTGCCTCGGCGACTGCTGCCGCTCGCCGGGTGAACGGGGTGTTTGAAACCCCCTTCAACCTGGGCGACCACGCCATTCACGTCCAGGCCAGCCTGGGGGTGGCGCTTTACCCCGAACACGGCCAGACCCTCGACGAGCTGGCCCGCGCCGCCGATGTGGCCATGTACCAGGCCAAGCACGCCCGCACCGGAATCGCCATCTACGACCCCACCCAGGACCTTAATTCCCTCGAGCGCCTGGAGACCGTGCAACAGCTCCGCCAGACCATCCAGGAGGGCCGCTTCCTGATCCAGTACCAGCCTATTCTGAACATCCAAAGCCGCTTTGTGAGCAAATGGGAGGCCCTGGTGCGCTGGGAGCACCCCACCCGGGGCCTTCTGCACCCCAGCGAGTTTGTGCCGCTGGCCGAAGAGGCCGGTCTGGTAGGAGAACTCGACCTGGCCGTGCTCAAGCAGGCCGTGCAGGATCAGCGGCGGCTGGGCGGTGAGCTGGCGATCAATTTTTCCGCCGTGACCCTGGCCCACCCCAACTGGGTGCGGGAGGTGGTGCGTTCGCTGGTCGAAGAGACCCTCCAGCCCAGCCTGCTGTGGCTCGAGATCACCGAGTCGGCCCTGCTGCCCGAGCGGCAGAAATGGCTGGGGGGGCTGGTGGCCTTGCGCGGGCTGGGGGTGCGGGTGGCGCTGGACGACTTCGGCATCGGCTACTCGTCGCTGGCCCACCTCAAGCAGGTGCCCGTTGACCTCATCAAGATAGACAAAAGCTTCATCGGTGAAATCGGCAGCAACCGGGCCGCCGAGGACATCCTGCGGGCCATGCTGCAACTGGCCAATGCGTTCGGCCTCAAGACCCTGGCCGAGGGGGTGGAAAACCGGGCGCAGCTCGAGTGGCTGGCCCGCCACGGCTGCCACTACGCCCAGGGCTACTACATCGGCCTGCCCATGTCCGCCGATCAAGCCGCCAGAGAGGTGTTCACCAAGGCCTTCTGAAAGCGCAACGGCCCGATTTGCTTCTGCCCCACGGTGTGAAACCCGGCCCCACCTTACCCTCGAGCTGTGAATGCGCTCTTGCTGGGAGCTACGGGCGGCATTGGGCAGTCGCTGGCCCGACATCTGGGAGGCCGGGTGGGCCGGTTGTGGCTTTCGGGGCGCAACGGCCAGATGCTGGCCAGCCTGGCCCGCGACCTGGGGGCGCTGGCAGCCCCCGCCGAGCTGGGCCATGAGCTCGAGGTGCAGGCGCTGGCCGAAGAGGTAGGGCCCTTAGACTTGCTCCTGTATGCGGCGGGCGCGGTGCAGAAGGCCGGCCTGCGCGAACAGAACCTGGCCGACCTCGAGCGCCTCGCCGCCGCCAACCTGGGGGGGCTGGCCCTGATGCTTAAGTACGCCCGCTTCAACCCCCAGGCGCGGGTGGGGGTGCTGGGGGTCTACCCCGACCTCATCAGCGTTCCTGGGCTTTCAGCGTATGCCGCAACCAAGCTGGGGGCCGAAGGATTGGTCAACGTGGCCCGCAAGGAGTTCCGCCGCGAGGGGGTGCGCTTTTGCCTGGTGCGCCTGCCCGCTGTGGCCACCAACCTCTGGGCCCCGCTGGGCGGGCCGCCCAAAACGGCCCTGCATCCAGATCTGGCGGCGTTGCGTATTCTGGAAGGCATCCTGGCCGAGCCGATGCCGGAGGTTCTGGAGATTCGCCAGGCGATGTGAACGGGGGTAAAGCCATGAAGCCTTGGAAAACGCTCGGACTCCTGCTGCTGGGGGTGTTTTCCGCTGGGTCGCAGGCCCAGACCAACCAGTATGCCATCGAGGGGCGGGTGACCTATGCAGCGAGCTACAACCTGGGCCGCTGGGAGGGGGTCAACACCAGCGTGCGCGGCACCGTGCGCTGGAACAGCCAGAGCGGTGAGGCCTCGGGTCAGGTATGTGTGGACCTGGGCCGCTTCGACTCGGGCAACCCCCTGCGCGATGCCGATGCGCGGGGGGTTTTCGACGTCAACCGCTTTCCCCAGAGCTGCCTCGAGCTCGAGCGCCTGCTGCAAACCGGCGAGGATGCCGTGCTCAGCGGCACCCTGGAGATTAGCGGTACCCGGCGGGCGGTGCGGATTAGCGGCAAGCTGACTCGAGAGGGCAGCGGCTACCGGTTTGTGGGCGCTTTCAACACCAGCTTCTCGGAGTGGCGGCTTACACCGCCGAGCCTGCTGTTTTTGCGGGTCAACGACCCGGTGGAGGTGCGCCTCGAGGCACGGGCCATCTTGCGTTAAGTAAAGCAAAACTAAAGAGCTCCTTGAACCTCGACCTAAGGTGGGCTGATAGGCTCGGAGTGGAGGTTCCCATGCGGAAACAGACCTTCCTGCTTTGGGCCTTGGTTTCACTGCTGGCCTGCAACGCGCCCGAGGCCAGCCCCCCGGCCCCCCCGCCCGGTCAGCCCGCACCGGTGGCGGGGCAAGCCTGCCCGGACTGGGTTCACAACCGGCACACCGTGCGCGGCCCCGACGGGGAACTGTATCCAACCTGGCATCCTCAAGTGGACCCCGAGTACCGCTGCTACTTCACCCACGACCACGGCGACGACCCCCGCACCAGCCTGGCCAACCCCGAACTGCCGCCCTTCGGCTACGTGGGCAAGCTGGCCGGCATGCCCGAGGCCCACGAGGGCTTCAAGGTGTTTGTTTCCAATCGGGGCACCCGCAACGACGAGGACCGCATTGCCCTGACCAGCACCCGCATCGTGGCCCACATGGGCACCGGTGGGGTGCGGCGCTACAGCGTGCGCCAGCACTCCCTGATGTTCGACCTGGTGGCCCCCAGCGGACACCGGGTGAGCGTGCAGGGCATGGCCGACACCGGCCTGGTCGGCTCCATCTGTGAGCGCGACCCCACCCTCAACGACGCCGACCCCAACAACGACATTGGCCGCAGCGTGATGACCCTTCCCGGAACCGGCTGCCACAGCCAAAACCCCGGCTCCCTCTACGAAATCTGGTCCTTCAAACTGCGCCTGGCCGATAAAGCCGAGGTGATTGCCTCGACCGCCGTCTTCGACCCCATCACCACCATGAACCCTTCCAACCCAAGCGAACTGCACTACACCGAGCAGGTGTTCAGGGGCTTTAGCGAGTTGCGGGGGTGCAATCGAGAGGCCTACCACGGGCCGGTCTACTGGTACAACTCAAGCGGCCCCGAGGTGTTTTTCACCGATGCCTTCGGCAGGCCCGGGGGCCCCATCCGGCAGTTCGTCTCCCGCCACAACGACATCGGCATCTGGATGGCGCAGCGCTCAGATGGTTTCCTGAACCAGTTCAAGCTGCCCAAAAACCACTGTGCGCCTGGGCTGGGCCTTCTGAACTAGCCTCCTGACCCAGTCGAAGTTGTCGGGGCTATCTTTATCGCGCTCTTCACAGACGTGGCTGCCCACGAAAACGAGCATGCGTCTGAGCCGAGACGCATGTTTTCGAGTTTCCGGGCGGCCACTGTTCTGTTCAGAACCCGGCTTCCTCCAACTCGAATGGCTCACAATATGTGAAGAGCGCTCTATTCGGCACCACACCAACTCCAGACCTACAAGTAACTTTGTGGGAGGTAGGAGGCAGGTAGTGGGTTCGTTCGGCGCATCGCGCTGTCGGCGTTCCCTCCCACAATGGCATGGGGGAGGTATGGGGTGCCGGGCGAATCATGCCAACTTCAGGCGTCCGGGCAACTTTCAAGGGTACACAGGATGGGCGTGGATGGTGGGTCTCCAGCGCGTGCCCTAACCCCAAACCCTGCTCCCTGCCTCATTGCTCATACAGTTTGTGGAGTGTTGAAGCAAGGATGGTATCAATCGAAAATTTTTCCTGGGTTGAGCAGGTTCTGAGGGTCGAAGAGCTGCTTGATCTGCCGCATCCAGGCCAGGGCGGGGCCGTGCTCCTGGAGGAGATATTTTTTCTTGCGCAGCCCCACCCCGTGCTCGCCGGTGCAGGTGCCGCCCAGGGCCAGGGTGTGCTCGACCAGCCGTTCGGAAAAGGTTTCCGCACGCGGGTCGCCGGGTTCGTGCACCACCAGGGTGTGAAAATTGCCATCGCCCACATGACCCAGGATGTTGCCGGTAAGGTTCATCTCCCGCAACAGGCGGCTCGAGTACGCCACCAGCTCGGGCATCTTGGAGATGGGCACGGCGGTATCGGTGGAGAGGTATTCCTTGCCGGGAAACAGGTTGACCAAGGCCCAGTAGGCCTGGTGCCGGGCCTCCCACTGAGCAGTGCGTTCCTCCTGGGTGCGGGCGCTGTCAATGCTAAGGGCTCCGGCCTCCCGCATCAGCCCCAGCGCCATACCTGACTCGGCTTCCAGGGCTTCTTTGGTCGAAGAGTGAAACTCCACAAACAGGGCCGGTTTTTCAGGGTAGCTGCGGCCCAGGTAGTGGTTGATGGCCTGGATGCCCACCTCGTCCACGAGCTCGAGCCTGGCCACCGGCAGCCCGCTGGCCATCACCGCGTAGGCGGCCTGGGCGGTGTCGGAAAGGTCGTTGAAAAAGACCCGAAGGGTGTGGATGTGCTCGGGGATGGGGTGCAGCCTGAGGGTCAGCCGGGTGATGATGCCCAGGGTGCCCTCGGAGCCGATGAACAAGTCCTTGAGGTCGTAACCGGCGCTGGTTTTGCGAACCCCCCGGCCTAGCTCGAGCACCTCGCCACTGGCCAGCACCACCTGCAAAGCCAGGACATTCTGCCGCATGCCACCGTAACGCACGGTGGTGGTGCCCGAGGCGTTGGTGGCGGCCATGCCGCCGAGGCTGGCATCGGCCCCGGGGTCTACCGGGAAGAACAGCCCGGTGCCCTTGAGGGCCTCATTGAGGGCTTTGCGGGTCAGGCCCGGCTCCACCACCACCATGAAGTCCTGGGGCCGGACTTCCAGAATTCGGTTCATCCGGGAAACATCCAGCGAGAGGGCTTCGCCCTGGGGGATCACGTGCCCTTCGATGCTGGTACCGGCGCCAAAGGGCACCACCGGGACGTGGTTGGCCCGTGCCCAGGCCAGGGTGGTCTGAATGTCGGCGGGGCTTTCGGCAAAAACCACGGCCAGTGGGGGTTTGCGCAGAGGGTAGCTTTCATCTTTGCCGTGGGTCTCGAGGTCGGCGGGGGCGGTGCTGACCTTCTGGGGCAGGAGGTGTTTTAGGCTTTCCAGCATGACCATAGCCTAACCCGACGGCAGGTTGGGCAGCGTGACCTGTCGCCCGCTGGGTTGGTGATATTTGGCCCACATAAGGAGGCGGAGCGTTAAGTAAAACACCTTGGTGACGAATGGGCCAAACCATCCGGCGCAAACTGCTACCCTGACCCATAGCGATGAGCACCCTGACCGACGTGGATCAGCCGATTGTGCGCGAAAACCTGCATCAACTCCTCAAAGATGCCTGGATAAAACTTGAACAGCAACCCCTGGAAGCAGCGGTTCTGGCGCGAAGGGTAGAACATCTGGCACGGCGCTACGGGAACAATCGGGCCTGGGCCCAGAGCCTTTTTATCTGGGGGGTGGGCAGCCTGTACGGCGGGGATGCCCAGGAAGCCATTGGACTTTTGTCGAGGGCGCTGGCCGTCTATCGTTTTTTGGACGACGAGCAGGGGCAGTGGTCGTGCTTGAAGGCCATTGCCCTGGCCTGGAGCAGTCTTGGCGATGCGGCTCAGGCCCTCGAGACCCATTGCCACGCCAATGCCTTCAAGCGCCGCGCCGAGTTTGCGGCTAAGGCAGGTTGGTTGCGCTGGTTTGCCCACAACTGAGATTTTTTCCAAATCCTGACACTTTTGATGCCCGAGTGTCAGCATAAGAAGTGGCGTATAGTTCGTCTGGCACGGGTTATTTTCGCTTGACCGTTGGCTTGCCTTGTTGCAAGCTGAAGTATGGCGAGTGCTGTGAAACGTGAAGTTTGGCAGGACGTAGAGGTGAATCTGGAGCTTTCGCTCGAGTTCGACCCCGAGGAGTTTTTGCGGCGCTACCCAGGGCTCTCGCTGGTTCTGGCAGAGCTGCTGATCGGGCCACCCCGGCGCTGGCGCGACCCGGCTGAGCTGCTGCCCTATGCCGGTTGCAAGAGCCTCGAGGCCCGGCTGCCCCGCCTGCGCTTCAGCCCCCTGGAAACCCGCCCGTTGGGTCAGGCCCTCGACCGCCTGTTTACAGCCCTGGAGTTTAGCATCGTCGGGCACAAGGTGATGGCGGTTCCACCCCCGAGCAAAGCCCTCGAGTTGCCCGAAGGGTGGCGGGCACAAACTGGGGTGTGGCTGTGCCACCAGCCGCTCCGATAGAGGGCCCGCCTCACCCGGCGGTGTCCCATTGGAAGCGTAATCTCCCGAAACGCGCTCGCGGTATCGGCCCCGTGTATCCACCCCAAATTCCAGACCCGAAGGCTTGTTTGGGCCCCTTGCAGTTATGCAAAAGGCCTGTATACCTGACTAATCTTGCTCTCAGTTCCTGAGGCTTGCCGCAGGACGAACAGCCCGGAAAGCATACCCAGTATGGGTATCCTGCTTTTTTTGCGGATATTAAAGGCGAATGCCTGCTGCAGCTGCTATACTCAATAGGTTGCTGTGGAAACGCTTTTATGGCGTTTCTTGCAGTAATAAGGAGTTTGAAGTGGGTCGCTCGTTTTTAGTTGAAAGTAAGGCCACCACCGAGCAGGTGGAAGCGCTGGTGGCTCAAGCCTGGCAACTCCTGGTCAACCCTGTGGAGGGCCTCGAGTACAAAAACACCGTTCGGGAACAAGGGCTGGAAATCGAAAAACAAGCCCGTAGCCTGGGCTCTGAAAGCATCTTCGCCATGTCGCAGCTGATCCTTGGAGTTAATGCCCTGGATCGCAACCAACCGGATGAGGCCCTTCAGCGCCTGACCACAGCCTTGACCCGCTTTCGCTGGCAGTCCGATGTAGCAAACCAATGGTATTGCCTGGCTGCCATTGCCCAGGCCTGGTATCTGCTGGACGATTACGAACAGATGCACGAAACCCTGGTCGGGGCCAAAAACCTGAGCCAACCCAGCACCCAGGACAAAATCCGCTGGCTGGATCGGGTCGGCATGATTTGCTGAAGGGAAGCGCCCCTGGCCATTCGTCAATAAACCAGAAATGCCCTAATCTGGAAAGGCGCAGCATCGGCTGCGCCTGATATGCCGCAACGAATACTGCTGGTTTACACCAAGGCAGGGGGGGGGCACTTTGCCCTGGCCCAGAACCTCTACAACCTGCTGACAGAACTCGAGCCTGAATCCGAGGTGCGCCTGTTCAACTTTTTTGATGTGGGGCCGCGCTGGATTGGCCAGGCCATTCAAGATGGCTACAATTTTGCCGTCAACAAGCAGCGCTGGCTTTTTACGGTGTTCCAGGCCTTTTACCAGACCCGCCCGGCCATTCAGTCCTTTGCCCGGGTGCTGGGGATGCGGCTGGCCCCGGCCATCAACGAATACCTGGAGTCGTTTCGTCCCGACAAAATTATCTACTGCTATCCGGTGAACCACGGGTTTCGCCGGCTGCCCTACGTGCGAAAGCACAAGCCCAAAACCCTCACAGTGGTGAGCGATATTTTCAGCCCGCACCTGTACTGGTTCATTGACACCAAAGACCAGTATGTGGTGGCCAGCCCCGAAGCCTACAGCATTGCCCGCCGCTACCGGGTGCCCCCTGAAAACCTGCACTACTTCCAGACCCTCATTGACCCTAAATACAACCAACCCCTAGACGCTGCCGAGGTAGCACGTTTACGTGAGGAATGGGGTCTCGCTCATCCTTACACGGTTCTGGTTACAGGGGGTGGAGCGGGTCTCAAGATTAGCTTCAAGCTGGTGCGCGAGCTGGTCAGAATTGAGGGCATCAACGTGGTGGTGGTGTGTGGCTACAACCAGAAGCTCTACCGCCAGCTCGAGGCCTTCAAGCAAAAGAACCACCTTTCCAACCTGATTCTGTTTGGCTTTACCAGGCAGATGTACGAACTGATCAACGTCTCCAATGTGGTGGTTTCCAAGGCCGGCCCCGCGACCATCGCCGAGGTGCTCTCGCAGCACAAAGATCTGATTGTGTGCGACTTCGTGTGGCCGCAGGAGTACGGCAACGTCGAGCTCATTCGACACGAGAAACTGGGATACTATATTCGCCAGCCCCGCAAAATTGCCGAGAAGATAAAGGAACTCAAGGCCCGCCCCTTCGAGCGCAAAACCCTTAACCTGCAAAACGACATCGTTCGGCTGGCCAAGTACATCCTTGCCTTGTGAAGCTGAGGCCCGGAGCCAAAGGCCAAAAGCAAAACATCGTCCGGCAAATACCACCAGGTTTCCGCACCAGCACGCCGCAAAGGGGTTTGTAAGCCTTCTTTGCACGCCAGTTTCAAGGATGCACAAGGTGAGCGTGGGGGGTCGGAGGTGGCTCTGTGACCCCTGCACCCCGCCTCACCGCTCCAGTTGGGTGCAGGCGTTTGCAGCAAAGGTGGAGAGGTGGCAGGCACGGAAGCTTGAGGAGAGACGCCGGATTCAAAAAATATCGCACTCTTCTAGAGACGGGGTCGCCCGCCAAAACTAGAATGCGTCCCCTACCAGACGCACGCGACGCACTCAGCGTGGCCGGGCCCGGCCCAGGGGGAGCTTGGGTTTCAGGTTTCCAGGCAGCCACAGTTCTTTAGAGAACTAGGCTTTCTGGAGGTCGAACGGCTCAGAATACTAAAGAGGGCTCTATTCTTTACCCAGAATCTTCTCGATGCGCTCGAGAGCTTCCTGCGGCAAATCGACTCCCGCCGCTCCCAGGCTTTCCTTGAGCTGTTCGGGCTTGGTGGCCCCGGTAATGGCACTGCTCACGCCTTTTTGCCGCAAGACCCAGGCCAGGGCCAGTTGGGTGCGGGAGAGGCCCAGCTCGGCGGCCACTTTCTTGAGCGCCTTGACCCTTTTCACGTTTTCATCGGTCAGGAACCGGCTGCCAAACTGCGGGTAGCGCTCGAAGCGGCTGTCTTTGGGGATGCCCTTGTCGTAGCGTCCGGTGAGCATGCCCATTGCCAGCGGGCTCCACACCACCATACCCAGCCCGAAGCGTTCGGTTTCGGGCAGGATTTCCTGTTCGACGCGCTCCCGGTAGAGCATGGAGTACTGCGGCTGCTCCACGGCTGGCGGGTGCAGTCCGTTGGTTCGGGCAAACTGCACCGCCTCCGCAATGCGGGCTGCCGGCCACTCCGAAGTGCCCCAGTAGAGCACCAGACCCCGGTCAATCAGGTTGCTCATGGTGGTTACGATCTCTTCCATGGGCACCTCGGGGTCGTAGCGGTGGCAGAAGTAGAGGTCGAGGTAGTCGGTGCCCATGCGCTTCAGGCTGCGCTCCAGGCTTTCCCGCACGTGCTTGCGCGAAAGGCCCCGCCCGTTGGCGTCGTCGCTGGTTGGCCAGAAGACCTTGCTGGAGAGAACCAGCTCGTGCCGGGGGAACTGTTCCAGCAAGGCCTTGCTCATCAGCTCTTCGGCCAGCCCTTTGGCGTACACATCGGCGTTGTCGAAAAAGTTGATGCCCCCCTCGTAGGCGATGCGGGTGATGTGTTTGATGCGCTCGAGGTCGCTTACGGCATCACCGTAGGTGACCCAGGCTCCGAGCGAGATTTCTGAGACCTTCAAGCCCCACTGACCAAGTTTGCGATAGCGCATGGGCATGCTAACCTCCGCCCGCTATCTTATGGCTTGTTGGGGGGCCCAGTGTGTTTTTGCTCTCTTTGGGCTTGAGCGAGCCAGATGGTCTAGGCGTCGGTCTTGAGTTCGATAACCGCGGCAGGAGCCACAAAACCGGCGGTCTTATGGCTTCCGTCACAAAAGGGCTTGTTGGCCGAGTGACCGCAGCGGCACAGCGAGACTTTGGGCTTTTCGATGAGAACCTCCTGCTCGCCCTGCCGAAGCACCAGCGTGCCGCCGGTTTCGATGCCGATGGAGCCATTTTCCCTGAACTCAATCTTCATAACCTGAATTGTAGCGCCCAGCCAGGTGTGGGAAAAGAGCACCTGCTGATACTCGCTTGTGGCGTTCAAGCCACACTGGAGGTGAGGGTGGGTGGTTGGAGGCAGGCCGTGCGACCGTGCGACTCCAGCACCGACCCCCAAACCCCTGCTCCCTGCAAGTGTGCAAGCAAACAAGCAAAGATGGTATGTGGCCCATCCGGGTTTGACCGCTGGCCCTGCCCCGCTCAGAATACGCTTGATGTACACGACCCGGCTGGTCTACGTTCACCTGACCGTGCGGCATCTGGAATCTGCCGTGACCTTTTACACCCGGTTTCTGGACTTGCAGCTAGCGGAGCGTTTTGGCCCGACCGCGCTGCTGGTTTCCTCTGAAAACCAGGCGCACTACGAGCTGGCCCTGACCGAAGGCGAGCCTGCCGGAAGCGTCCGGCTGGGTTTTGAGCTAGCCTCCGAGGCCGATTTCGAGGCAGCCAGAGCGTTTGTGAGGCTCGAGGAGGTGCCCTGGAAGCTGGAAGATCGGGGCATCGCGTACGTGCTGAGCCTGCACGACCCCGACGGCAATACGGTGGAGCTTTTTTTGGACCGGCGCCGGCGGGGAGGACGGGCCTTCTGGCGGGGAGAAAGCGAGCCGGTTTGAGCCGTGCTCCAGCGGCCCGGCCTTATACTGAGGCGCAAAGAGGGAGGAAGCATGCGCTGGCTGTGGTGGATGGGACGGCTGCTACTGGCTTTGGTGGGATTGGTGCTGCTTTTGGGGGTGGGCGGCTGGTTCTGGCTGCGCGGGGCAACCCTTCCGCAACACGCAGGACGGCTGGCCCTCAAAGGGCTTTCGGCCCCGGTGGAGCTGAACCGCACCGCCGAAGGGGTGCTCCACATCAAAGCCCAGACCGATGCCGATGCCTTTTTTGCGCTGGGGGTGGCCCATGCCCAGGATCGGCTGTGGCAGATGGAGTTCCAGCGACGGGTCGGGGCGGGGCGGCTTTCGGAGGTGCTCGGAAAAGCCACCCTTGCACAAGACCGCTTTTTGCGCACCTGGGGCTTCTACCGGGCAGCCGAGCAGGCCTACGGGGGTCTGGGTTCCGAGGCCAGGGCGGTGGTGGACGCCTACGTGGCGGGCATCAACGCCTACCTGACCACCAACCCACCCCTGCCCCTGGAGTTCCGCTTGCTGGGCTTTAGGCCCGAGCCCTGGAAGCCCGCCGATGTGCTGGTCTGGGCCAAGATGATGTCCTACGACCTCTCGGGCAACTGGCGCAGCGAGTTACAGCGGCTGCAATGGGCGGCCCAGGGCATGAGCCCGGAGCGCATGGCCCGGCTCAAGCCACCCTACCCTTCGGATGCCCCTACTGTGCTCCAGGCCGAAGACTTCCAGCAGCCCCCGCCCCCCCGGCCCGATGGGGAGTCGGCCCGCACGCTGCTGAGCCTGGCCCAGCACCTGCCCAGAGCACTTCACCTGCCCGCCGAGCCGATGGCCCGGGCCTCCAACAACTGGGTGATTGGGGGAGGCCGCACCGTGAGCGGCAAGCCCCTGCTGGCCAACGACCCCCACTTAGGCCTGGGCGCGCCCTCGGTCTGGTACCTGGTGCACATGGAGGCCCCCGGCTACAAGGCCATCGGCAGCAGCTTTCCCGGGCTGCCTGCGGTGGTGATTGGCCGCAACGAGCGCATCGGATGGGGGGTGACCACGGTGGGCGCCGATGTGCAGGATCTCTACATCATGGAAGAAGCTCCAGGCGGCTACCGCTACAAGGGCAGGGTGGAGCCCTGGCGCATCCGTACCGAGGTGATTAGGGTCAAGGGAGAACCTGACGTGACCCTGCGGGTGCGGGAGAGCCGCTATGGCCCGGTTATCAACGATGTGGTCAGCAACCCCGGGGCAAGGCCGCTCTCGCTGCGCTGGACCAGCCTGGACGCCACCGACCGCACAATTGAGGCCTTCCTGGGCATCGCCCGCGCCCAGAACTGGGCACAGTTCAAGGCTGCCCTGGCCCTCTACAATGCCCCCAGCCAGAACTTTGTCTATGCCGATGTGGACGGCAACATCGGCTATATGGCCCCGGCCCGCTTTCCCATTCGCAGGCCGGGCCATTCGGGCCTGATGCCCGTACCGGGCGATGGCAACTGGGACTGGCAGGGCTACCTGCCGCAAGACCAGTGGCCCCAGGTGTATAACCCCAAGGAAGGATTCATCGTCACCGCCAACAATAAGGTGACCCCGCCCAACTACCCCCACCCCATCTCCCTCGAGTGGGAGGAACCCTACCGGGCCGAGCGCATCCGGCAGCTGATTCTTTCGAAGGAAAAGCTCTCGCCAGAGGACATGGTGGCCATGCAGCAAGACCTCACCAGCCTGCTTTTTCGGGAGTTCAAACCGGTGCTCGAGGCCCTCAACCCCCTCTCGGAGAACGCTCGAGGGTGGAAGGCCCGCCTGCTGGCCTGGGACGGGGTGATGCGGGCCGAGCAGACCGAGCCCACGGTTTTTCAGGCCTGGTACACCGAGCTTACCCGCCTGCCCAGCAAGGAGGTGGGCCAGGAGTTCTGGGAACAGCCCCGCTACCTGCTCGAGGCCATGCGCCAGGGCGACCCGGCCTGCCGCACCAGCGATACCCAGACCTGCCTGGACTTTGCGGCGCTGGCGCTGGATCGGGCCCTCGACCGCCTGGGCAACCCCCCGCGTTGGGGTGAAATCCACCGGGCCACCTTTCCCCATGCCATTTTGACCAATGTCGCCCCCCTCAACCGCCTGGCCGACCGCGCGGTGCCCCACGGTGGCGACCGCTACACCCTGAACCGCGCCTCGTACGACCCCAGCAGCTTCAAGATGACCGTGGGCAGCAGCTACCGCCACATCCTGGATTTCGCCGACCTCGAGCGCTCCCTTTTCATTCACCCCATGGGCCAGTCGGGGGCTTTGCTCTCCGGCGACTACGACAGCCTCCTAAAGAAGTGGGCCACAGGTCAGTACCTACCCATGCGGATGGGCGAGACCCGCTTCAAAACCCGGCAGACCTTAGAGCCGCTGCGATAGGGCTTTGCCCCGAGGTGGCGGGGGTGAACCAGGCCCCACCCCCGCGCTCACAATGCGTCTGACACTTTTGACTCAAACTTTCCTGGAGTGAGGTAGGAGCCATGTGGGATGTTCTGTTCCAGACCCAACGCTTTTTTGAGGCCCTGGCCGAGCGCAAACCCGATCTGGCGGCTCCATTTTTCATTGTGATCGCCAGCACGACGGCCTCGTCGTTGGGGCAGGTTTTGCTGACACGCCTGTTGCCGAGTGGGGTGCCGGGGGGCTTGCCGGTGCAACTGGTCTTGGCGCTGGTAGGGGGAGTTATTTTTGGCATCCTTTTGTGGGGTCTTGGCGGCCTGCTGGTGCGCCTCCTGGCCGGGCCGGACAGCCGGGCCTGGGAAGTCTATGGCTGGGCCTGGGTACCGGCCTTGCTGGTGGGGCTGGTGCTGGTTCCGGTGGGAGCCCTGTTCCCTGTCACCGGAGACCTACCGCCCCTGCCGCCGACAACCGACCCGGATGCGCTGCGGGCCTGGCAGCGCGAGTACCAGCAGCTGGTGGGGGCCGCGCCCGCAACCCGGCTGCTGTACGGGCTGGGCCTGCTGGGCACCTTCTGGTCGTTCTGGATTATCTGGTCGGGGCTCAGGGTGCTCGCGCCCAGCCGGGCCCTTCAGGCCACCCTGGGGGTGGCGGGGGTTACGCTGGCCATTATGCTGTGGAGCATTCTGGCCCAGCCTTAGGGGTGGCCGGGCTTGATGGGGCATCGTACGGACTCGCTGGAGGCATGGCCGATGAAACGCTGGGTGTGGATTCTTCTGGTGGCCCTCTCGCTGGGCCTGACCCTTTTTGGATTGCTGCGCCCCAGGGCCGAGCAGGGTTTGTCGGTCACGGTGGTGCGGGCCGAGCGGGGCGAGTTTGTGCGGGAGGTACGGGCAACCGGCACGGTGGAGGCGCGGGTTTATGCCCTCACCTTCCCCAGGCCGGGCCGGGTGGCCGAGGTGCGGGTGAAGGAGGGGCAGCGGGTGCAGGCTGGCCAGGTGCTGGCCGTGCTCGAGACCACGGGCGAACAGGCCCAGCTGCGCTCGGCCCAGGCCGCGCTCCAGGCCTTGCAGACCCGCGCCCAGGCTGCCGAGGCCGACTACCAGAGCAACCGCACCCGCTTGCACAACCAGCTCCTCGAGGTCAGGCGCAACCTTGACCTGGCCAGGGAACTGCTGCAAGCGGGCGGGGCGGCTCGAAGCGAGGTGGAGCGCCTGATGCGGCAGGAGGCCGACCTGCTGGCCCAGCTCGCCAGCCTGGGCCAGGCCCGGGCCAGCACCCAGCGCGACCTGGCGGCCCAGCTGCAAGCCCGCCGGGCGGAGGTGGCTGCGCTCGAGCGCACCATCGCCCAGGCCAGCCTGCGGGCGCCCGTGGCGGGCACCGTCTCGAGCGTGGGCTATCTGGTGGGGGTCGAGAGCGCCGGGGCGGCCTCTTCGATTCGCCTGGTGGAAGCCGGGAGCCTGCGGGTCCAGGCCCGCCTGCCGGAGGCCGAGGTGTCCTGGGTGCGCCCCGGCCAGCCGGTTCGCCTCGAGCTCGACGCCGCGCCCGGCCAGCCCCTGCTGGGCAAGGTGGAACGCCTGGGGGTGCAGGCCGAGGTGGCCGGAACCGGGGGAAGTGCGGTGCTGCCGGTGTTCATTCGTTTTCTGGACGAGAAGGCCGAGGCGCTGGCCCGGCCCGGTCTGACCGTCACCGCCCGCATCACCACCCTGCGCCTCGCCAGCGCCCTCAAGGTGCCCCTCGAGGCCCTGGTGGAAGAAGGCGGCCAGGCCCAGGTCTGGCGGGTGGATGAAACCACCCGCACCGTGCGAAAGCAGCCTGTGAAGGTTCTGGCCCGCAACCTCACCCAGGCCGCGGTGGAGGGCCTGCCCGAGCCGAGCCTCCTGGTCTCGCTGCCGCCCGAGGCCCTCAGGGAAGGGGCCCGGGTCAGCTACCGCCCAGTAGCGCCGGAGGCCCGTCCATGACCCCGGTGGTGCAGATGGAGGGCGTGACCAAGGTCTACCGTTCGGGCTCGGGGAGCCGCACGGTGGAGGTGCACGCCCTGCGGGGCATTGACCTGAGCATCGAGGCTGGGGAGTACGTGGCGCTGATGGGGCCTTCGGGCTCGGGCAAGTCCACCCTGATGCACATCATTGGCCTGCTCGACTCGCCCACCGAGGGCCAGTACCGCCTGGGGGGCGAGCCGGTGCGGGGCCTGAGTGAGGCCGCGCTGGCCCGCATCCGCAACCGGCGGGTGGGCTTCGTGTTTCAGGCTTTTTTCCTGTTGCCGCGCCTCACCGCCTTGCACAACGTGGCCCTGCCCCTGGTCTACCGCGGGGTGCCGCCCGCCGAGCGGCTTAGGCGGGCCAAAGCAGCGCTCGAGGCGGTTGGCCTGGGCGACCGCCTCGACCACCTGCCCTCCGAGCTTTCGGGCGGGCAGAAGCAGCGGGTGGCCATCGCTCGAGCCCTGGTGCAGGAGCCCGACCTGCTCCTGGCCGACGAGCCAACCGGCAACCTAGACTCGAAATCGGCAGAGGAAATTCTGGAACTCTTCGATGTGCTGCACCGCCAGGGCAAGACCCTGGTGGTGGTCACGCACGAGCCCGAGGTGGGGGAGAGGGCCCAGCGCATCGTGCGCCTGCGCGACGGACGGCTGGCCGAGGGGGGTGGGGCATGAACCCGGCTCGAGACCCTCCGCGGGCCGACGCAACGGCCATGAACCCGCTGGAGAACTTCCGCATGGCCTTCGAGTCGCTGTGGGGCAACAAGCTCCGCAGTTTTCTGGCCCTGCTGGGCATTGTGATTGGGGTGTTTGCGGTAACGGCCATGATCTCGCTGGGCCAGATGGCCAGCGCCGGCATCACCCAGGACCTGGAAGCCATCGCGGGCCGCTCCATCTTTGTCCAGCCCAACTTCAACGAGGGCCAGGACTTCAGCACCGCCCCCATCCGCGAGGAAGACCTGCAAGCCCTGGAGGCCCTGCCGGTCACGGTGATTCCCCAGCTTTTCACCAGCATCCAGTACGAGAGCAAGCCCGGCCAGCGGCGCTCCATGCAGTTGCAAGGCACCCCAGGGGATCTGCCCCGGCTCGACCCCACCAACAAACTGGCCCGGGGGCGCTACTTCAGCGAAGCGGAAGCCCGCGGCGGCCTGGCGGTGGCGGTGCTCTCCGACCGGGCTGCCAAAGACCTGTTCCCAGGCCGCGAGGCGGTGGGGCAGGTGGCCCGCCTGTACTACCCCGGCGGGGCCCGCCTCGACCTCACGGTGGTGGGGGTGTTGGAGCCGCCCAGCGGCATTTTTGGTGGGTTTGGCTCGAGCGCAACGGTTTACGCGCCCATCCAGCTCATCTGGAACACCTCGCCCACCGCACGCCGGGGCGAGTACGCCTTTGTGGTGCTACCCCTCAAGAAAGGTGCCGATGCCCGGCAGGTCACCCGCCAGGTGCAGCGCATCTTCGAGAGCCGCTACGGCCAGGGCCGCTACCAGGTGCAATCCACCGAGAGCTTCCAGGGTACGCTGCAATCGGTCACCCTGATTCTGCAAGCCCTGCTGGGGGCCATTGCGGGCCTGTCGCTTCTGGTGGGGGGCATTGGCATCATGAACATCATGCTGGTCTCGGTGACCGAGCGCACCCGCGAAATCGGCCTGCGGAAAGCCCTGGGGGCCACCTCCGGGCAGATTCGCCAGCAGTTTCTGATCGAGGCGGTGGTGCTCACCCTGGTGGGGGGGGTGCTGGGCGTGGCGCTGGCAGCGGGCCTGCTCCTGCTGATTACGGCCACGGTGCCTTTTTTCAAGGTTTATATCCTGAGCCCCACAACAGTACTGCTGGCCCTGGCCGTGAGTGCGCTGGTGGGCTTGTTTTTCGGGGTCTGGCCGGCGGCCCGAGCAGCGGCCCTTGACCCAATCGAGGCGCTTCGCTACGAATGAAAAGCTGGCTGGAGTGCTGCGTCCGGCTCCGCTCAAGAACGAGAATGCGCCTGGGCCGGGGTACATCGAGTTTCCCGGCGGCGGTTCTGCGGGGCTTTCTGCAGGTCTGGTGGCCTATCGCGCCCTTCACACACGTACCCGCCCACGAAAACTAAAAGGGACAAAGAGACGTGCCTCACCGAGGTGAGGCACGCTTGTCTGCGTTCTGTCTGGGCCGAGACGCATGTGTTCGAGTTTCCCGGTGGCCACTGTTCTATTCAGAACCAGGCTTTCTCGAACTCGAGTGGCTCATATTTTGGCAAGAGCGCTCTAGCGGAAGTAGAGGCGCGGCCCGAACTCAATCCCGAGCACGAAATTGCTGCTCCCACCGGCAAACTGCAGGGCAGGTTGCAGCTCGAGGAAAAAGTTGAAGTCGCGGGTTACGGGAACCTCGAGTCCGACATTGCCATTGATGCCAAAGAGGGTACCTCCCGACGAAACCAGGCCGAGGCCCCCACCGAAGTAGAAGTCGGGGCTGCCGCTCGAGCGCAGGAAGTAGATTACGTCTGCCCCGATTCCAAAGGCGGTTCCCGTGCCGGTAAACAGGGAGAATCCGCCCCGCAGGGCCAGAGGGCCCAGGACATTTTCAGCACCCATGCGGGCCTGCACGCCCAGGCTAAACCCCGGAACCAGACTGATATTCCCCCCGGCCACCTCACCAAACAACCGGCCCTGGGCGAAGGCCCCGCTCAAGACAGCGACCAGCACCAACACAACGATTTTTCGCATGCTTCACCTCCTCGAGGCAGTATATCAGAGCCTTTTTGAAGGAGCCCTTTAATTTGGGTGAGTGTGGGCGCTTTTCTCGTGCCGCCGAACCCGGCTGACAGGCACTTACGCCCGGGCTTTTCCCACAACCGTTGAAACTCACCTTTTTTGAACCGGCACCTTTTACGACCGTCCTTTCAGGAGCGGCTGCTCAATGACAGGGAGTCAGAGAATCGAGCAGAAACAATGCTTGGGGGACAATCGCTTGGGGTAAACTTTGGGCATCAAAGGAGGCCACATGCAGCGTTGGTGGATTAGTTTTCTTTTCCTCTTGGGTTTTGTGCTGGGGCAGAATGCGACCCAGGCTCCCGCAGGCTGGCAGGAGATTCGTCCGGGAGGGGCTACGACCTGCTCCGATGGTTCCCCATGGCGTTTCTATGTTTCGAAGGGGGCTTCCGACAAGGTAATCGTCAACTTTCAGGGGGGCGGGGCCTGCTGGGATGCGGCAACCTGCAACCCCCAGGCACGTCTCTATGTCCCCCGTTTGCAGATTCAGGACTTGCAAGCCGGGCAGGGGGTGTTCAACCGCAACAACCCCGAGAACCCCTTCCGCGACTGGACCCATGTGTTCGTGCCCTACTGCACCGCCGACCTGCACTGGGGCAACAACACCGTCCGCTATGGCGATCTGACCATACAGCACAAAGGGGCAGTCAATGCCCGGCAGGCAGTGCTCTGGGTGTTCAACAACATTCCAAACCCACAAAACGTAATGGTCACGGGCTGTAGTGCGGGAGGGTATGGTTCCATTATGTGGGCGCCCTACTTTATGCGCCGCTATCCCAACGCCAGGGTGGTGCAGCTCGGGGACGCCGGTCTTGGCGTAGCCCCCGCGTCGTTTTTCCCGATTGCCTCGGCAGCCTGGGGCATCCAGGGGGCGCTGCCGGGCTGGATTGGGGGCCTCGAGCCCACCAAGCTGGGTTCCAACGACCTGTACCAGGCCTTCGCCAAAGCCTACCCCAACCGCAGCTTTGCCCAGTACAGCACCGTGCTGGATGAGGTGCAGGTGTTCTTCTACAGCCTGATAGTGGGCCAGCCGCGCCCCACCCCCGAAATTGCCCAGCAGTGGGCACAGGGGGCTCTGGCCAACCTTGCGGCCATCAAGCAGGCCGCCCCCAACTTCTATAGCTACCTGGCCCCCGGCACCCAGCACTGCATCATCGGGCGGCCCGAGTTTTACAGCACCAAGGTAGGGGACGTAACCTTTGCCGATTGGGTGCGCAAGCTGGTCTTGGACGGAAAACCTGGCGATGTGGCCCCACCCCGCTAGACCCTGGGCCTGAAGCAACAGAATCCAGGTTTTTTGGAGGAAGGGCCGTTGCTTGTCGCGCCCTTAACACACGTGCCCGTCTGGATCGGGGGCCACAGCTCTGGCCAGGACGAAGCTTTCTCGAAGTTGAATGGCGCATAACCTACGAAGAGCGCTCTATTGTGCTGTTCACAGATGTGGCCGCCCAACCCCGCGGCCCCGGTTTTGTTCAGAACCAGGCTTTCTCGAACTCAGATGGCTAAGATGTGAAGAGCGCTCTAGGGTGACTTCTCGCCCAATTCTTCCCAGCTCAGCCCGTCCCCAAGCGCTTCGGGGGCGGGCTTTTTTCTTGGGGCGAAGCTGGCAAACCAGTCGCGCAGGTTGGGCTCCAAACCGACCAGAAGTTTGTGCACGGTTTTTCTGGAAAGGGGCGCTGCGTGCAGCAGACCCTTGAGCAGTGCATCTCCGCTTTTCTCCACCTGCCGGGCGGCCTCGAGGGTGAACTGTCCCTGAAACCAGAGCTGGTCGGAAAGCCCCTTGGGCTTGCTTTCGTAACTGCCCAGGCTGGGCTCGCTGGGGGTCAGGTGGGCGAGTAGAACGCCCCACTGCCGGGTCTTTGGATACAGCTCGGGCAGGGCTTCGTAAAGCGCCAGCAGGTAGAGGTAGTTGGCCAGAAACTCGTCAACCCAGCGAACGCGGGTGCGCAGTTTCCAGGCTACCGCCACCGCGTGGGCGTACTCGTGCCCCAGATTCAGGTCCAGAAAATCGCTGGGCTGGCCGGGGGGCTTTCCGGCTTTCTTGATGGCCGGAACCAGGGCCTCGCGCAGCCGCCAGATAAAGCGCTCGGGGTAGCGGGCCGGCAAAAACAAATAAAGCCCCTCCTTCAGGCTGGTGCGCTGAAAGGGAAAGCCGTAGGGGTGTTGGACACGGGCCTTCCAGTCGGCCTCGTTCAGCACCATTAGCTGCACGGGCGGCACCTCGGCATGGCGTGTGAGGGCCTGCCGCAAGGCCAGCAAGTAGGTCTGCATGGCCCTGGCCCGAAGCACCGAGCCCTCGGAGGCTTGCAGCGGGATGTGGGGATGGGGGAGGGCCTGCACAAACTGATTGTATGCAGCTCGACGAAAAGAAAGGTTCAGGTCGCACCTTGTGGGTTGCCGGTTGTTCGAGGGCCAGTGGCACAGGCCCCGAAGCGGTTGAACCGATGGCAAGGCAAACCGGGGCACAGCGCCAGGGCCAGATGACCCAGGACATCAGGAGGCCCGATCACCCCTCAGGTTCGAGCCCGAACCTGAGCCTGGCAGATGGCGGTGCCTTGGGGTGTGGCCCTCAGATCCAGCTCCAGGCCCTCCACCTCGGGTAACTCCTCGAGCAGCCTCGAGACCCGCAGCAGAATGTCTTGCAAACTTTCCAGATGGGCCTTGCCTGCCAGGGGCGCCAGCATTTCCAGGGCTTCGCCGTCGGTGAGCGGGGTGATGCGGATGCCGAGCTGTTGCTCCCCGAGTGGCAGGCCCGTCAGGGCCAGGGTCAGCACCGGGCCAAAGAGGGGGTCGCTCCTGACCCGCAAGGCCAGGGCAATGCCATCGCCGGACCCCGAGGTCTTGAGGCCGAAGTATCCGAGCAGTTGCTGGGTCTGCTTTGCGCTCAAGAGACCTTTGGCACCGGCCACAAGCGCCCGCGCCTCGTCTTCTTGCACCCCGTGGTCGGGAATCTCTCCCGGCGGCTTCCTGCGCCACTGGGCGTAGGCGTAGGCCGCAGCCAGGGCCTTGCCCGCCGATTCGGGGAAGCGATACGAGGGCAAAAGCTCCTCGCCCAGCCGCACCCGGGGTCGCCCGGCGGTCATGAAACAGGTCAGAACGGGAATGTTCACCCCCTGTTGCCGGGCCTCGTGGAGCGCGGTTCGCAGCGCTTCGGCCACCTCGTCTAAGGCGGCGTAGCCCAGCGGAACGAACAGGACGATGACCGCGTTGAAGCCACCAAGAAGCAGCTCTCGGGCAGCTTTGAGGTAGTCCTGGGCGGCGGCCCTCGAGCCCAGGTCGCGCACCTCGGCGCTCAGCCCCTCGGCCTCGAGGGCATCCTTGGCCAGGTAAGCCGGGCCTGAAGCGTTGCTCAGCAGGGCCACCCGCGGGCCCTCCGGCAGGGGCTGGTAGGCCAGCATGGCGGCAATGTCGAACATTTCCTCGAGGTTCTCGGCCCGCACCACCCCGGTCTGTTTGAAGAGGGCTTCCACCACCGGGTCGCGCCCAGGCCGCACCGCCAGAATGGGCTTTTTTCGCCCCACCCGGCGGGCCAGGCGGGCAAAGCGCCGGGGGTTGCCAAACGACTCCACATACAGAAGAATCAGCCCGGTGTCGGGGTCTTCCTCCCAGTACTGAATCAGGTCGTTGGAGGAGATGTCCACCTTGGCCCCCAGCGAGACGAAGTTCGAAAACCCCAGCCCCATCTCGCGCGCATACTCCAGCACCGCCAGGCCCACCGCCCCGCTCTGGCTCGACATGGCGATGCGCCCCCGGGGGGGCAGCCGGGGGGCCAGACCGGCGCAGAGCTGAACGTCCGGGCTGGTGCTCATCAGGGCCAAGGAGCCCGGCCCCAGCAGGCGCATCCCGTAGTGACGGCAGGTCTGCACCAGGGCTTTGACCTGGGGAGGCTCCATGTCGGTGGTCACCACCATCAAGGCCCGCACCCCCCGCTGCCCGCAGGCCTCGGCGGCCTCGAGCACCTTGTCCCGGGGGGTGGTCAGCACGGCCAGGTCAATCGGCCCAGGCACCGCTTTTATGGAGGTGTAGGCCAGCATCGAGCCCACCACCGGCACATCGCCTGCCGCCGGGGTGGCGGCGGTGTTCACCGGATAGACCGGGCCTTGAAAGCGGTTCAGCACCAGGTGCTCCAGCACCTGGTAGCCCACGCTCCCGGGGTCGCGGGAGGCCCCCACCACTGCCACCCCCTTGGGGCGCAAGACCGGCAGGAGCGAGGCCACCGTGGCCACCCGCTCGCGCAGCTCGAAGCGGGCCAGCATCTCCGGGTTGGGTTCGATGTCAAAACTGACCTCAACCTCGCCCGATTCGTTGTGGGCCTCGACCTTGAAGCCGCTGGCCTTGAACACGTCCAGCATTTGCTTGTTCTCGGCCAGGGTGAAGGCATGAAACCGCCGGATGCCCCGCTGCACCCCGATCAGGGCCAGCCGCTCGAGCAGCAGCGAACCCAGGCCCCGCCCCTGAAACCAGTCGTCCACCAGAAAGGCCACCTCCGCCGAGGTGGAGCCCGGCCCTTCCTGCACGTACTCGCCGGTGGCAATGATGCGCTCGGGGTCGCCCGAGAGCACCACCAGGGTCACTTTGTCCTCGTCTGGGGGCTTGCGAAGGAGCAGGTCGGCAGCGGCCTCGGGCCGCACTTCGGAGAAGAACCGGAAGGTGCGGGCCTGGGGCGAAAGACGCTCCAGAAATTCCACAAATAGGGGCCGGTCTTCGGGCCGGGCCGGTCTCAGGGTGGCGGTGCGGCCATCCTTGAGCAGGATGGGGCCGGACTCGAGGGCGTACTGAGGGGTTGGGGGGGGAATGTAGCGCTGGGGCATAAAACCGTCCTGTATATCAGAATAGCCGCATTTGTTCGGGAAGACTGTCCTGCGGCCCAAATGGACGGTTCGCCTGGCGCAGGGCCCACAAAAACCCAAAGACGCTTCGTGGCTGGGCCTGTCATCGGCTTCCAGCCAGCGGCTGACCGACCCGCACAGACGCCGGTTGAGTCAAAGCGGCGTCCCTGGGAAACGGCCCTCCGACCAGGAATCGAGGGCGAGGATGACCTTGCTGCTTGGCGTTGACGAGTGAGCCATAAGGGCTTCTTCGCTGCCGGAACCCTACCTGGATTGAATCTCCGGACTCTGGCTTTGCCCAGCAGGGCCGAACAGTGATACCCAGGTCAGGCGTTTGAGCAACTTTCAAAGGGTACACGGCAAGGTGGCAGGGGGTGGGCAGTGGCTCTCCACCTCCATCCTCACCCCTGCTTCGCGCCGCACCGCTCCTCCATCTGCAAAGCCACCAGGCAAAGATGGTACGAACCAGGAACCCCTGTAAAGCAAAAGCACCGTGCGCCCCGCGGAAAGCTCCTTTGATGGGCCATGAAGCGAGGCTGTACCCTGGATATATGCGACTGAAGGTGAAGTTTTGGCTCGAGTCCGACGCGGGCAACTTTTTGTTGGGGCCGGGCACCTTGCATTTACTGGTGGCGGTGGCCAGGCAGGGTAGCCTCAAAGCAGGGGCCAGGGCCGCGGGGCTGAGCTACCGAGGGGCCTGGAACAGGCTCAAAAAAGCCGAGGAAGGGCTGGGCTTCCCACTGCTCCAACGCTTCTCTGGGGGTGAAGGGGGAGGGGGCAGCACCCTCACCGCCGAAGCCGAGGAACTCGTGGAGCGATACCAGCGCTTTGTGCAGGGAGCCGAAGAGGTTCTCGAGGCCCGCTTTGCCGAGGCTTTCGCCGGCTGGCCGAGCGCACGCTTGAATAAGCAAGATGTTAGTAAAAAAAGAGACATCTAGCCATATTTGTTGGAACAGTCTGCACGTAAAGCGGCATTTTGTGAAAAGCGTTGACAAAAAATACGCCATATGTTACCTTACATATGCCAGACGCTTCATGTACCGCTCCCCGGTTGCCCGACCGGGGGGCCCTCCTCTTTATTGCGCTCTTCACAGACGTGGCCGCCCGGATGGGCGGCCACTGTTCTGTTCAGAACCCGACCTTCTCGAACTCGAATGGCTCATCATATGTGAAGAGCGCTCTAGGGCGTACAAATACCAATCCCAGGCCGGGGCGCCTGGGATGAAAAAAAAACAGCCTCGAGGGTTCAGACTTCCGGATTGAAAGCGGTTGGGGCTACGGCTTCGGGTTGCTTGGCCTGGGCGATGATTTCCCGCACCCGTTCGCCCTGTACAATCTCCGACTCCAGCAGCTCCTCGGCCAGGCGGTGCATGGCCTCGGCGTTGCTTGACAACACCTGCTTGGCCTTTTCGTAGGCCCGATCCAGGATGGCCTGGATATCGGCATCAATCAGGCGGCTGGTCTCCTCGGAGTGGTCTTGCTTTTTGGCGATTTCCTCGCCCAGGAAGATGGGGCCCTGGTTGGAGCCCCAGGCCACGTTTCTGAAGTGGTCGCCCATGCCCCAGTCGAGCACCATCTGCTTGGCCAGGCTGGTGGCCTGCTTGAAGTCGTTGGCGGCCCCGGTGGTCACGGTGCCCACGAATAGCTCCTCGGCGGCCCGGCCTGCCAGGGTCATGGCCAGGGTGTCCTCGAGGTGCTCCTTGCTCATCAGGATGCGCTCCTCGGGCTTGCTCCAGCGCACCCCCAGGGCCATCCCCCGGGGCACAATCGAGACCTTCTCGGTCTTGTCGGCATACGGCAGCACCTCGCCGGCAATGGCGTGGCCGGCCTCGTGGTAGGCCACGGCCCGCTTTTCCTGCTCGCTCAACTTCAAGGTGCCCCGCTCCAGCCCCAGCATGATTTTGTCGAGCGCGGTCTGGAAGTGGGCGTTGGTAATCTCGCTGGCGTTCTCGCGGGCGGCCTGCAAGGCGGCCTCGTTGACCAGGTTCTTGAGGTCGGCGCCGCTAAACTGCGGGGTCAGCCGGGCCAGGTTGTTCACGTCCACATCGGGGGCAAACTTCTTGCCCCGCATGTGCACCTGCAAGATTTCCTTGCGCTCTTCCAGGGTGGGCAGGCCGATCACCACCTGGCGGTCGAAGCGCCCCGGGCGCAACAGGGCCGGGTCCAGAATGTCCGGGCGGTTGGTAGCAGCCAGCACGATTACGCTGGTGTCTTTCTCGAAGCCGTCCATCTCGGAGAGAATCTGGTTCAAAGTCTGCTCCCGCTCGTCGTGGCCGCCGCCGATGCCGGCCCCGCGTTTGCGCCCGATGGAGTCCAGTTCGTCAATGAAGATGATGGCCGGGGCGTTGCGGCGGGCCTCCTCGAAAAGGGTGCGCACCCGGCTGGCCCCCACCCCCACGAACATCTCCATAAACTCCGAAGCCGAGACCGAGAAGAAGGGCACCCCGGCCTCGCCCGCCACCGCGCGGGTCAGGAGGGTTTTGCCGGTGCCCGGCGGCCCCACCAGCAGCACGCCTTTGGGTATCTCGGCCCCGATGGCGATGTACTTCTGCGGGTTTTTGAGGAAGTCCACCACCTCCATCAGCTCGCGCTTGGCCTCGGTGTGGCCGGCCACGTCCTTGAAGGTGGTGTTGACCCGCTTCTCCTTGCCATACAGCCGGGCCCGGCTCTGCCCGAACTGCATGACCTGACCGGCCCCGCCCTGTGAGCGCATGAAGAAGAACCACCAGAAGCCAATCAGGAGCAGAATGGGCAGGAGCGTGTACAGCAACTGAGGCCAGATGCTCGGGGGGCGGTTGGTAATTTCGACCCCATTCTGACGCAGCAGGTTGGTGAACTGGGGGTCGCTGAAGCCCGCAGGGAGGGCGATGACCGTAAAACGGTCGGTGGTTTCGGTTGCATTGCCCACCTCTATGCGCTCCGGGGCCTTGAAGAAGCCGTTGATGCGGCCTTCTTGCAAAATCACCCGTGCTACCTTGCCCTGCTCCACATAAGCGATGAAATCGCTGTAGGACACAGTGGCGCGGGTGTTGCTGCTGCCAAATAAGGTAAAGAGCCAGTAGGCCAGAATGACGACGATGACCAAGCTCCAGGGGTTGATACGAGTAGGCAAACCATGACCTCCGTTGGGTGCCCGTCGGGCGGGCGATGCTCGCTTCACCGACTCCGCGGCGAACTGACGCACCGTACCTGAGTATATGGTACTCAATCCTGGACTGAGGAATGGGTTCTGGGGTGTAAAACCGCTTGGGGCGAGGTTTATGCGCTGCCTGATTCCGAACAACAACCTGGGTGCCCACCAGTCAAATCACGTGGTTATCTGCTTAATCCGTCTTCGCTGGAACGCTTCGCAAACTTCAGAAACGCAGCCGGGGTTGGGGGTAGGTGGGGGAGGTCTCTTTGCGGGAGAGGTGACCACGACGGTTGGTAGGCTATTCACCTAATCCAATCCGGTCTGGTGCAAGGAGGGATAGGGCTGGATTGGCCACAAACAACCAAAGCCCGCTGTTCATCCCTGGACATTCATTGCTTTCAGCTTTCCGCCTTAGAATAGGTTGGAATGCAGGCGGTTCTCGAGGCCCTCCACCAAGGTGACTACGACACGGCGTTTGAGGCGCTGGTGCGCACGCTGGCGCTGGCCCAGGGGCAGGATGCTGCCGAGGCGGCCTTGCTGTTGGCCGAAGCTTACTCGTTGTACGGGGAAGGGGGTATCGAGGGGGCCAACCGAGCCCTGGAGGAGGGTGTGGGCAGCGTGCCTGCCCTCGAGGCCCACCCCCGTTACCGGGCCATCCTGGGGGAGATGCGGGCTTTGGAGGGCGCCTCGGAGGAGGATGTGCGGCAAATCCTGCCCCAGACCGACGACCCCCGCGCCCTTTATCACCGGGCCCAGGCCCTGATGTACCTGGGCCTGCCCGAAGAGGCCCTGGAAATTCTGAACCGGCCCCTCGAGCTGCCCGCTTTTTTGGCCTGGCGGGCCCACACCCTGCGCGGCAAGGCCCTGGAACGCCTGGGAGAAGCCGCCGAAGCCGCAACCGCCTACAAGGAGGCCGCGCGGTTGGCGGTGGGGCTGGAACGCTACTGGAACCTGATTGATGCAGCGGCGATGTTCGTGGAGGCCGGAATGGGCCACGAAGCCCTACAGACCCTTCAGGAGGCCGCGCCCGATACCCCCGAGCTCGAGGACCCCGAGGACGCGGCCACCCGGTATTACCTCGAGGCCCGCAGCCAGCTTTTGCTGGGCAACCCCAGCCTGGCCCTGGATGCCATCCAGCGGGCTTTGGCAAGGGAGCGGGAGGGGGCCGAGCCGGCCCACGGCACCCCCCTGGTTCAAGGACAGGCCCTCATGCAACTGGGGCACCCCCGCGAGGCCATCGAGGCTTTCCGTGAGGCTGTGCGACGGGCCGAAGACCCCGACAAAAGCTACGCCCTGCACGAGCTGGCGGTGGCCTACCTGGAAGCGGGCGAGCTGGCCGAGGCCGAGGCTACCTTGCGCGAGGTCATGCGCGACCCCGAGTATGGCTATCAGGGGGAAGCCTATGGCGACCTGGCCGAGATTTTCTACCGCCTGGGCCGCTACGAAGAAGCCTCTCGGGCCGCCCGCCAGGCCATCCGGCTGGGCAGCCTGAGCGCTGGTTATCTGATTCTGGGCAACCTGGCCTACGACCTGCTGCACCTGGAGGAGGCCCTCGAGCACTACACCAAAGCCAGCGAAGAAGCCCCCGAAGGGAGCCGCGACTGGGTTACGGCGCAGCAGATGGTGGTGGATACCCTGGCCCAGCTGGGTTTTCGTCGCCCGGACGAGATTGTTTCGCGGAGCGAGGCCGTGTTGCCCTACCTGCACCCGGCGGACGAATGGCACCAGACCCTTAGCAGTTACCTCGAGCGGGCCCGCACGCTGATGGGTGGGAGTCGAACCCTAAACTGAAGCGACCCGCTCGGTATTCTGCCAGTAGGTCGCGCTAATCGGCAAACACCTGAGGAACCTTCCACGCGCGCTGGCGGGCCTCGAAGGCCAAGGGGTGGATGTCGGCCAGCGCCACGACCTCGGCGCCATTGGCCACATAGCCCTTGTAGTGCACTGCGCAATGCCGCCCGCCCCGATAATACCGACCTTCATAAGGGCTCCAGGGGGGCCTGATGGGGGGCCTGGGTTACGTCCAGGCTAACCCGCTGCCGGGCCCAGATGCAGGCGTTGGCCAGGATGCGCAGGATCTGGGGGTGGTGGTAGGTGGGAAAGGTTTCGTGGCCGGGGCGGAAGTAGAAGATGCGTCCGTGGCCCCGCGTCCAGGTACAGGCACTGCGGAAGACCTCGCCCCCTTGAAACCAGGAGATCATCAGCAGCTCATCGGGCTCGGGGATGTCGAAGCGCTCACCGTACATCTCTTCCTGGGCAAGCTCCACATACTCCGGCAGGCCTTGCAGGATGGGATGGTCGGGGCGCAGGTTCCAAAGCCGTTCGCGCTCTCCGGCCTCGCGCCACTTGAGGCTGCAAAAAGTGCCCATCAGGCGCTTGAATATCTTGGCGTAGTGGCCCGAGTGCAGCACGATCAGGCCCATGCCCGACAGCACCCGCAACTGCACCCGCTCGACCACGGCCTCGCTCACCTGTTCGTGGGCCAGATGCCCCCACCACATCAGCACCTCGGTATCCTCGAGAACCGCTTCGCTCAGCCCATGTTCGGGCTCCTCGAGGGTGGCCGTGCGCACCTTGAAGTCGCCCAGGCCCTGCAATCCCTGCGCCAGGGCGACGTGAATGCCCTCTGGGTAGATGCGGCGAACGGCTTCGTTGCGGCGCTCGTGCAGGTACTCGTTCCAGATGGTGACTTTGGTCATAGGGCTTTGGGTTCCCGACTACTTCCAGGGTCACTATATCGCAATGGTTCTGGAAGGGTAGGGCCATACAATAATGCCCATGAAGGTACTGGCCCTCATCGCCCACGATGGCAAGAAAACCGACATGGTGTCTTTCGCCAAAGACCACAAAGACCTGCTCTCGAGCTTTCCCCTGGTCGCTACCGGTACAACCGGACGACTGTTGCAAGAAAAAGCCGGTCTGAGTGTGACCCGGATGCTTTCGGGGCCGCTGGGTGGCGACCAGCAGATTGGGGCCATGATTGCGGAGGACAAGGTGCTGGCGGTCATTTTTTTGCGCGACCCCCTTCAAGCCCAGCCCCACGAACCCGATGTGCAGGCCCTGATGCGGGTCTGTGATGTTCACAACGTTCCCCTTGCAACCAACCTGGCCGCCGCCGAGGCCGTGCTGGCCTGGTTGCAAAGCGAGCTATCGGCCAACGAGCGGCACACAGAGCCACAAGACTTGCGATAGTGGCAAAAACCCGAATGTTAGAAAAGTTGAGTGCTATATTAGCAAGTAGGTATGACACCGGTTGAGTGGATTCAAAAAATGGTGGAGGCCAACCGCGAAGCCTTGCAGCAGATGCCCTTTCCACCGGGTCTGGCAGAGTATGTGGACGAGCTGGTCAAGTCGGGTCAGACGGAGCAGATCATCGCCCTGATGAAGATGGGCTTCCTGATCGGCATCCAGCAAGGTGCACGAAGCGAGGAGATTCCGGCTCCGCCTGTCCACCGCATCCAGGCCTAACAGAACAACGGACAAAGCGGCGGGCTGTGCGAGTAGCCATCCAGGACAGTTGTAAAAAACTGCCTGACGTCCGGTCGTGCAAGGTTTCGTGGCAAAAGACCACCATGACCGGGCCGGATGCCCAAACTCGAGCGACTTACTCCAATCGGCGAAGCGAACGGCCCGTTCGCGGTTGAGTCGTCCCTCAACCTCCCGTATTCCCTGCTCCTTGGCCAACTGGAAAGCCGGCCTTGCTGGCTCCACAGACCAGGCGAGACAGGCTCGACCTCTACGAAAAGCAGTGGGGTATAGTTGAATACACCGGCTTGTTGGGGTTGTTTGGCTATCGGGTCTGGCGCTTGTGTGGCCAGAAGGTTGCGCACCAAACAGGCATGGGGTTCTGCGCCTGGCCGGTTGGACACCACCCTGCACTGAGATGCTGGTGAGACGCAGGGGGCCAATACTCAGGCCCAGGAGGCCAGCAATGAAGCATTTCAAACAGGCGTTGTGGGCTGCGTGGGTGGTTTGTGGAATGGCGGCGGGGCAGGTCGAGCTGAGGCCCAATCAGCAATATCAAGGCGGTGCCCAGGTTATCTCCTCTACGCTCGGAATTCGTTTTACCCTGCCCAAAGGCTGGTTAGGTGCCTTCAGAGAAGAGGGTGGGCAGGCTGTGCTGGTGCTGGGTTCCAACAGTGTGGAGGGCGTTGGCCTGGTGATTTTTATAAAAGACCAGACCCCCGCCCAGGTGGTGGCCGCCCTGAACGAAGCGCAAGACCTGGGGGCCGGAGTGGTGCTGGAACTGGTGGGCTCGGTCAGGACGCAAGGCTCGAGGGTGACGGCCCGCTACCTCAACAGCCAGTATGTGGGGCGGGCGCTGGCTTTGCTGGGCTCGAGAAACCACGTGGTCTATTTCTACGCCGGCCCCCAAAAGAACGAGGCCCTCTACGGGCAACTGTTGGAGGGGCTTGCAGGCTCCACCAAGTTTCAGGCTCCCGTGGCGGCACGGCCCCAGCCCGCACCTCCGGCCCCTACCGGAGTGACGCGACAGTGGACGCAGCTCTTGGCCGGCAAGATGCTCAAGTATTTCTCCAGCTACAACTCGGGCGGTGGGGGCGGGGGTATTTCCGAACAGCGCACCCTGCACCTGTGCTCCGACGGTAGCTTCGCCTACCTCGACGAAAGCCTCACCACCATCAACGTACCCGGCGCGTCGGCCTCGAGCGGGGGCAATGGTCGGGTTCTGGGACGCTGGCGCATCGAGTCGGCCACCCCAAACAGCGCGGTATTGCTGCTCAATGTGGACGGGGGTGGGGTCGAGCGATTGCGGGTCGAATACGAGGGCGATAAGACTTTTCTCAACGGACAGCGCTGGTTTCGTGTCGAGAGCGATGTCTGCCGCTGAAAGGCTCTGCTTTTCGCACATACCCCACCCAGAGGTGGAAAATCTGGCTTCAGAGCTGCTGGGTGGCTTGCCGTCGGCCAGGGTGGGGCCTGCTCGTTATCTCCGGACGTTATGCCATCGTTTCGCAGCCGAGTGGGTTCAGGAGGAGTGGTAACGATTTGAAGGATTAATTCCCGATGGTTGCGGCTCCTTCCTCTTCACGCCGCGGTTATGAGCGCTTGCATAAAGTGTTACAAAAGCGATGTGACCGCCGCATGAGACCCCCCAAGACCGCCCCTGCCGAAATCCTGGATCGCTTCACGCAGGAAGTGCTGTATGGCGATGTGATTGGCAGCGCCAGTGACTGTGGAGCGGTGCGCCTGGGGATAGATGTAGAGGCCAAAATCTCGGTGGAGGACGGGGTTTTGCGCTTTGCCCCCCTGGACACGCCCGGTTGGGGCCGCCAAGGAATCGCCTATGGCCCCTTTGCCCGCAGGGCCGGACTGGCCTTTGGGGTTCTGATGCTGAATGGGCACAACAACTCCCAAACCGTACCCCCCGGCGCCCTGCCGCCACCCCTGGTCGGCGGCCAGGCGGGTGAAACCCTCCGGATTCCCTTCAAGGCGCATTTTTTCCCCCAGACCCTGCGGGAAAATCTGGCGGTGGGCTGGTTTGACCAGCCGGTGCCAACCAACCCCCTCGAGTCCGGGCAGGCCCTGGTGATGCAGGGGCACCCCTGCCAGAATGGCCGGCTGTGTGCAGCGAAGGTGCGGGGTTTGCAGCACCTGCTCCTGGGCGTGCAAAACAACCCGATTTACCTGCTTTCGGTGCTGCGCGAGAAGGGGGTGGCTTTTTATGCGGGCTCGCTCGAGGGCAGCCGCCACCTGCCCGCCCTGCCCAGACTGCGGCCCCTGACCATAGACCCTTACAGCCTGACGGCAGGGGATTTGTACGCAGGGGTTCACCAGTCCATCCTGGGGGAGCGGGGGCACCGGGTTGACACCCGCGTCTATGGGGTGCGGGTCTTGCACATTCCGGCCTGGCACGCGCACGGCACGGCCTTGCTGGCCGACCCCCAGCCCCAACTGGGGCGCAAAGCGGCTCATGGCGGGGTATGGCAGTTGCACGGCCCCGGCCTGATGTTGCGTCCACAAGAAGCCGGTGGGCTGTTTCATGTGCGCCTGACCGCGCCCGCCAGCCTGATCTGGCGTTACCGCGACCCAGGGCATTTCCTGGCTCTGGAACTGAAAAATCAGGAAGTCCGCCTGCGCTTGCAGTATGGCCTTCAGCAGTATGTGCTGGCCGCAGAACCCTACCGCGGGGAGGCCCAGCAACCCCACTGGGTGCAGGTTCTGGACGATGGAAAAGCCCTCATCGTTACCCTGGATGGACGGCCCCTCTTTTCCGAACACCCCATCTATGAGCATCGCCTGGCCGACGAAGTCGGCGTAGGGCTGGTCGGGCAGGCTGCCGACCTCGAGGTGCATCCGCGTGAAGTGGTGTTGCCGCCCGAGCTGGACCTGGGTCAGCCCTGGCAGGCCAGGGGTCAGACAACGGTGTTTGCCCCCTACCTGAACCGTGCTGCGGAAGATCTGCTGATTTCCTGGGAACCCACCCTGGGACGTGGAAATCTAATGCCGGCGGAGGGGGGGGTTTGCATCGAAGCCGCTGGGGGAGAGCACTCCCTGTATACCATGCCCTGGGACAGCCCCAATCTGGCCGACCTGGAGGTCGAAATTCTTCCTCCTGGCCAGGCCAGAGGGCAAAACCAGCAAAGCCGGGCCGGGGTCTGTTTCTGGCAGGATGCCCGGCATCATCTGCTGGTAACCCTGTGCCTCGACGATAACGAAAGCTCGGTGACCGCTGTCCTGCGCTTTGCCGGCTACGAAGACCCCTTCGACCGGGTCTTTAGTCGAGTTCCCGATCTGCTTTACCACGGCGTACCGGTGCGTTTGCGGGTGGTTTGCGATGGAAGCCGGTTTCAAGCCTACCTCGACGACGAACCCGTCCTGTACCGGGCTCTAAACGACATCTACCCCGGTGCCGACCGCCTGCACATCCGGCGGGTGGGGCTTGCCCTGAGCGGTTACGGGAAAGATACCGGGAGCATTTTTCGCGCCTGGATTGCCCGAAAATAGAGCGCTCTTTCCATATCAGGCGCCAATTGAGCTCGAGGAAGCTTTGTCCTGAACAAAACCTTGTTGGCCTGGAAACTCGAAACCCAAGCACCCGTGGGCCAGGCCCGGCCCTGGCGCATTCTCGCTTTCGTAGGCGGCTGCATCTGTGCCGAGCGCGATGGCTTGGCCTGCCCTCGAGTTTCGCCGGGGTATGGCCTGCCCGCAGGGCCCCTCGATTGAACAACCTGTTCCTGGGCTTTCCACCCAAACGGACGGTTTTTCTGGACCAGGCGCCACCGACGGGGAACCCTCCATCAATCAGAACCTGAACGAGAGCGAGAAGCTAAACGGCGTGGCCAGGCGGGGGACGGCCACATACTCGTCGGGGGGCAGCAGGAAGAGCGAAATCTCCGGTGCGAACACAAACCGCCCTACCGGGATGCTGACCCCAATGCCAAAGCCAGGGTTCAGCCGCAAACCGCTGCACCGCAGGGGGGCGTTGCCCTGGCTCTGGCACTGCACATAGCTGTACACGCGGGGCCCCAGATAGCCCCGACCGGTTTCCAGGGGGATGGGCCAGAAATACCCTGCATCGAGGCCCACCCCGCCGCCACTCACGACTTCGGTGGTGTAGTTCATGCCGTCGTAGCGATAGGAGGTATAGGTTTCCCAGGCCACGCTAAAGGCGGCAGCCAGGCCCTCCTGAAGGTAGGAAGCCCGCGCAAAAGCCGAAGCACTCCCTCGAGGCGCCACAATCAGGTCGGCGCCCCAGGGCCCCTGGGTGTACTGGAACCCAAAACCCTCGGGGCCGCTGCGCAGGCCCAGGGCCGCTGCGCCCTCGGCGGCCTGAACCCGCGCGGCCAGAGGGGTGGATACAAACGGCACGAAACCGCTGCCGTAGCCAATCGCCCCCGGCGGGGCTACGTTGGAGGGGGCGCAGGCACAAAGCAGGAGGAGTGCCGCGGGAATGAGGTTTTTCATACCCTTCCATCCTACCTGACCCGTGCGGTGCCAAATGCTCAAGTGGTCAGATCGCGCCTCCCGACCAGCCTTTCGCGTTGGGGCGTGATGTACCCTACCAACATGGGCGGCTGTACCGGATCTGCGTGGAAGGGCACTGGATGCCCACAGGCGCTTGTCTGATGCCGCCAAATCCAAGAAGCATCCTCAAGGATGTTGTCCCAGACGCTGTTGATACGCCAAATCCTGCTGGTTCAGGTAGGCGTCCAGGTGCTTCTGGAATGCCTCCATCAGCGCTTTGGCATAGGGCCCCACCCGACCGCTGCCCACCGGCCTGTCCTCGATTTGGGTGATGGGCATGACCTGCCGGGTGGCCCCGGTCAGGAGCACCTCGTCGGCGGAAAAAAGCTCCTCTAGGCTCAGGTTTCGTTCCTCAATGGGCAGCAGGGGCCTGGCGACCTGCAGCAGGTGCTTGCGGGTGATGCCCGGCAGGACGCCCTCCCGGGCGGTGAGGAGCACCCCGTTTTTGATGATGCAGAGGCTGCTGCGGCCCCCTTCCGAGACCTGCTGCCCGTCGTGGTAGACCACCTCGGTGGCCCCCTCGGCCCGAACCCGCTTGGCGAGGCGCACCGCTACCAGGTAGTCGGTGGTTTTGGCCTCGGGCAGCTCGCGTTGGTTCTGGTGCAGGATGACCTTGCCTCCGCGCTCGTACAGGTGGGCGGGGGGCGGCGTGACCGCGATGGGGGTGATGACCAGGTTGGGCTTGCCGGGGGTAAAGGCATCCTCCGAGTAGCCGCCGGTCAGGAGCATCTGGATGCCGCCCTGCTCGAGGTCGTTCACCCAGATTAGCTCGTGGATAAACTCGACCAGGGCCTTGCGGCCATAAGGAACCTCGAGTTCCAGAAGCCGGGCAGAGCGCTCAAAGCGCTCGAGGTGGTCTTCCAGAAAAACCGGAATTCCCCGCAAAATTCGGAAAAACTCAAACACCCCGTAGCCCCGCCGCAGGCCCAGGTCGGAAATGTGCAGGCTGGCGTGGTCGTGTTCGAGAATGGTTCCGTTGATGAGGGCGTACTTCATTTACTGCCATCCTACAAAAAAGTTTGATTTATTGTTCAGTAATAGGAGCTATATGCCGACTCTCGCCGCCAAAACAAAACGAGCTTCCAAGGTCACGAGCAGGGTAAAGAGAGATTCTACGTCGCTCTTTGGCAAGTTGCCGACCATGTCACCTACCGAAGCTCAACTCTCTGCACGAGCAACCGTAAAGAAGTACTCGAAGATTATTCATGCCCTTGCCAAGCTCTAACAAAACCTATTGGTACCGGCATTGCGGTTATAGTTATCCCACCGTCGCATACGCAAGGATGTTGCACCAACAGGTGTTGGAGGAAGCGGGCGGCGTTCACGGCATCAAGGATGCGGGCCTGCTGGAAAGTGCCCTTCGCACACGATGCGTTCTGTTGGAAAGTGCGACTTGCACCCATTTTTTAGCGGCGGCGCTCGAGTTCTTCGTAAAAAACCAGACCTTTACCGAGGGGAACAAGCGATGGTTTGCGGTCAAGGCAGATACCAAAGGAAGGGCCACTACTTGCAATATAGTAGAAGTCGGTAGCGGTGATGATAATGCCCATGCTGGAGGCAGGGTATATTGAAGTGCCTGGCTTATATGTAGGCCATGGTTCATGGTTTTCAAATACGGTTGACGAAGGCCCATAACCCATGAAAGTTCGCGTCGCCTCCGCCGGAACCGGCAAGACCGCCAGCCTGGTCTTGCGCTACCTGGAGCTGATTGCCTCTGGTACGCCGCTGCGCCGCATTGCGGGGGTGACCTTTACCCGCAAGGCCGCCGACGAACTGCGGGTGCGGGTGGGGCAGGCCCTCGAGGCGGTGTTGAGCCAGGGGCAGTACCTGGACTTTGTGCCCCCCGCGGGAAGCCAGGCGGCTTTCCGGGAGGCGGCCCTCGAGGTTGCCGGTGCGACCCTCAGCACCATTCACGGCTTCATGGCCCAGTGCCTGCGGCTGGCCGCCTCGGCCCTGCACCTCGACCCCGACTTCGCCATGCTGGGCGACTGGGAGGCTTTGGCCTGGTTCGAGGAGGAGTGGAACACCCTGCGCTACCTGGCCGCCGACCCCGCGCACCTTTTGCATGGGCGGGTCTCGGACGGCCTGACCGAGCCCCTGCTTCACCTGTTTGCCCGGCGCTCCCTGGCCGAGGCCTTCGAGCCGGGTGAGGGAGAGGCCAACCAGGCTTTTCTAACGGTCTATCAGGCCGTCTACGCAGCCTACGAGGCCCGGCTGGGGGCCCGGCTGCTCTCGCCCTCGGAGCTGG
Source organism: Meiothermus sp. (assembly GCF_025056915.1). Taxonomy (GTDB): domain Bacteria; phylum Deinococcota; class Deinococci; order Deinococcales; family Thermaceae; genus Meiothermus. The sequence continues at coordinate 86,668 of NZ_JANWVH010000001.1, forward strand.
AGCGCAAGGCCTTAGAACTCACCCGCCGCCCTGAGGCCCTGGGGCGGGTGCTGGAGCGGGTAGAGGTGCTATTAGTGGACGAGTTCCAGGACGTGAACCCGCTGCAAGGGGCCTTTTTCGAGGCCCTCGAGCAGGCCGGACTGGCCCTGGAGATTGTGGGCGACCCCAAGCAGTCCATCTACGCCTTCCGCGATGCCGAAATTGAGGTTTTTCGTCGGGCTTTGCGGGCGGGGGAGCGGTTGCCCCCGCTTGACCGCACCTACCGGCACAGCCAGACCCTGGTGCGCTTCCTGAACCGCCTGACCGAACACCTGGCCGCGCAGGGGCAGGGCTTCGGCCCGGAGGAGGCCCCGCCGGTGGAGGCAACCCGGCCCGAGCGGGGGCGGCTGGAGATTCACTGGCTCGAGGGCCAGCCGAACCTCGACGAGCTGCGCCGGCAGGAAGCCTGGGTACTGGCCCGGCGGCTACAGGATTTGTCGGCCCAGACCCGCTATGCCGATATGGCGGTGCTGGTGCGCTCCTATCAGAGCGTGCGCTTTCTGGAAGAGGCCTTTGCGGCGGCCCGGATTCCCTATGTGCTCCTGCAAGGGCGCGGCTACTACGAGCGGCAGGAGGTGCGCGACCTCTACCACGCCCTGCGGGCCGCCCTCGACCCGCGGGGGCTTTCGCTGGCGGTTTTTTTGCGCAGCCCCTTCGGCCAGCACACCGAAAGGGGGGTGCTGGAGCCCTTGACGCTCGCGGAGATTGAGGAGGTGCTGCGCTCCAGCGAGCCCCTGCAAGCCCTGGAACGCCGCTGGCCCAGCCTGCACGAGCGCCTCCGCCTGATTCAGGCCGGGCTGCGCACCAAAGCCCCCCTCGAGGCCCTTAAGTACCTGATTCGCGAACCCTTGATGGCGGGCCGGGCCTACCACGACTTTCTGGAGCCCAGGGCCCGGGAGAACGTGGACGCTTTGCTCTTCTACTTTGCCCCGCGCCCGCCGCAGAGCCTCGAGGGCCTGCTGGAGCGGCTGGAGCTTCTCTCCCGCCAGGCCGACGCCGGCGACGTGCCGCAGTCGGGCGAGGGGGTGCAAATCCTGACCGTCCACCGGGCCAAGGGGCTGGAGTGGCCCCTGGTGGCGGTGTTCGACTTAGGGCGCCGGAACACCCACCAGGAAAGGCCGCTCTACCTGGGCTTGCGCTCGGACGATGGCCCCCGCCTGACCCAGCAGGTGGCCCTGCCGGGCACCCCGCTCTTTGAGGCCTTCAAAGAGCGGGCGAAGGCCCTCGAGGAGGAGGAGAGCTACCGTCTTCTGTACGTGGCGGCCTCGAGGGCCCGCGATACCCTGCTCCTGACCGGCAGCGTGAGCAAGGGCAGGCCCGAGGGCTGGGCCCGGGTGCTGGAGGCGCTTGGGCTGGGGCCTCACAGCAAGCCCTACGACCGGCCCGATTTCCTGCTCAAAACCTGGGGCCCCTTCCCCACGCCGCCCGCCCCCGCGCATAGCCCCTCTGAGCAGCCCCTCTCCTCGCCCTGGGTGAGTGCCCGGTTCGACCTCGAGCCCTTTCCACCGCTTTTCTCGCCCTCGGCCTACAAGCGCCTCGAGGCCGAACCCCTCCCGCTCCCCGACCCCGAGGAGGGCGAGGCCCTGCCGGGTCGGGCCCGGGCCATCGGGACGCTGGTCCACTACGCCATCGGGCAGAACTGGCAGCCCGACAACCCCGCGCACCTGGCCAACCTCGAGGCCCAGGAGGTAATGTTCCCCTACGGCCCCGACGAGCGGGCTGGCATCATGGAGGAGGTCAGGGCACTCCTGAATAGCTACCAGGGGCTTCTAGGCCCGGCACTCCCCTGGCCCCGCGACGAAGACTACCCCGAGTTTGCCGTGGCCCTGCCCATCGGCTCTACCGTCTGGCAGGGGGTGATAGACCGGCTCTACCGGGTGGGCGGGCAGTGGTACCTGGAAGACTACAAGACCGACCAGGAGATGCAGCCCGAGCAGTATTACTTTCAGCTGGGGGTCTATCTGGCCACCCTTCGCCGGGCCTGGCAGGTCGAACCCGAGGTGCGGCTGGTGTATCTGCGCCATGGCCAGGTAGTTCGGCTGGAGAAAGCGCTCCTGGAGGCCGCGCTCAGCGAAATCACACCTTCTGAACAGCCAATGATGTCCGCCAGGCCCGAGGTTTGACCTGGCGCATCGGGTGCACTTCCGGCGGACGCCTTCGGCAAGCCCGTGGCAGTTTGTGGGCGCAAAGTCTTAGACCGTCGTTGCCCGAACACTTTGCAAACGTCAGCCGCCATGAGGCAAGGAAGCGGAGGTTAGGGAGGCGGGGCGGGTGCTAGCGCCGACTACCCATTCACCCTGTGCCTCCTTGAAAGGGGCTCGTACGCCAGAGGCTTTGCTCAGTCCAACGGACGGCGGGTCCTACCAGTTGCAAACCGGCCTGGGCGGCAGGCTCCGGCTGTAGCTGACCGTCACCCGGCAGGCCAGGTCGGTGTAGATGGCCCGGATGGCCTCGCCTTCCAGGTCCAGAAGCCAGCGCCGGATGGCCTGAGGGGTGTTGGCCAGCAGCCACTTTCTGGCCTCGTCGGCCTGACCGGTTATGAGCCCGCGCCCGTAGTAGCCCAGCGCCGCGCTGCGGGCGTTGACCTCGTCCTTTTGCAGGAGGGCATCCCGGAGGGCGGCTCGGTAATACGACAGGGTGCGGAAGCCCAGGGTGGGGAAGCGGGCGGTGGCATCCACATAGCGCACCCCGTCCCAGGTCAGAATATAGGTCAGGCGCGGATACACTTCCCGGGGCAACCCGCCAAAGTCGGCAAATACATCGGTGCCCACAATAATTTCGGGCCGCCGGTCGCCATCGGCGTCGCGCACCTCCAGCACCCCGGCGGTGCGGCCCCGGTAGATGAGCAGGTTGCGAAAGCCCTGCTCCTGAGTGAAGAAATATGCGGTGGTGTTTGGCCCCGAGACCTCGTTGATCCAGAGTTCGGCTGGCGGTTTTCCGGTCAGCTCGAGCTGTCTGACCTCGAAACGCCCCCCCCGGATTTCAACCTGCGTTCGATCCGAGCGAATAATTCGCAGCAGCCCCGGCTCCTGCCGGAGGGTGTACACGCCCCAGGGGATGGGTGTATGAGAAGCAGTTTGGGCCAGAGCCAGACCGGACAAAACCAGTACAGAAGCTAAAATCGGCCTTCTCATGAAGCAACCCTACCAGAGCCTTGCATGAGAGTGCCTGGGGGTTTGCTCTAGGAAAATTTACTGTTGCTGCTGAAGTTGCTGTTCGCCCGACCAGGGTTCGACCACCACCCGGGTTTCGATGTGGGCGTTCAGGGTGGCCGAGACCGAGCAGTACTTGGTGTGGGAAAGCTCCACGGCGCGCTCGAGGGCCTCACGGGTCACATTGGGCCCGGCCCCGTAGTGCGTGACCACGATGTGGGTGTAGCGCTTGGGGTGCTCCTCGGCTCGTTCGCCCACAGCCTCCACGCGGTAACTTGCCAGAGGCTGACGCTTTTTCTCCATGATGTCCACCACGTCATAGGCCGTGCAGCCTGCCAGGGCTGCCAGCAAGAGCTCCATCGGGCGCATGCCGGTGGAGGGTTGGTCGCCATCCACCATCACCCGGTCGCCTTGCTCGTTGATGCCCACAAACCGGTGTCCGCTCAAACGGTGCAGTACCACTTTCTTCGTCGCCATAAACCTCCCGAAACACCTTTTTCCCGGCCAGGGGCTTTTGCCTCGAACCGACCCTCCCCAGGATAATGCATGACCCAGGGCAAAATGACCCCATACGCTCACCTTTTCTGCGGTACCATCGGCCCAGAATGAGCCGGAGCTTGCGCCTGTTTTCCATCGGCCCCCGCATTCAAAAACAGGGGGCGCGCCTGGTGGTGACCACCGCGCTCCGGCTGCGCATCCTGAGCCTGGGTGCCTTCTGCCGGCAGGTGGTGGTCGAGCCCCGCAAGGGCTGGCTGATGATCCACGACCGGCAGTTCTGGTTTGTGGAGCGCACCCGTCTGATTCCTTTCGAGCAGGTGGAGGTGGTGATCTACGGCTTTGAAGATTGGACCTTTGGGGGCTGGTTTTTCCGGGCCAGAAATACCCAGGAGCTATTCCGGGTGGGCCTTCGGCTGCGCTCGGGCCGCGAACTCGACCTGTTCAGGTTTTACGGCGAGGGCCCTTTTGTGAACGAGAGCTATCTGCCCGACTGGTGGTTTTGGGATGAGTTTGCCACCGATGCAACTGGCACCCAGGAACAAGAATCGCGCCTGCTGGTCGAGCTTCTGAGCAAGATGATTGGGGTTCGGGTGGATCGTCCGCGCTGGGGATGACGGCTCAGATATTGAATGTGAGCGCACAGACAGGCACGGTGGCGCCTCAAGGGCCATAATCGGGCCATGCAAGCACTTCAGGACAAGGTTTATATCCTCACCGGTGGGGGGGGTGCCATTGCCGGTGCCATTGCGCAGTCCTTCACCAAAGCGGGTGCCCGGCTGGCCCTGGCCGATGCCTACGAAACCACCATTGCCCAGCGAGCCCAGGAACTGGGGGGGCGGGCCTTTGTGGCCAACCTGACCCACTACCCCGATGCCGAGATGCTGGTGCGGCAGGTCAAGGCCCAGATGGGGCGGGTGGACGGTCTGATTCACACGGTGGGGGGCTTTGCTTATGCCCCCGTCAAGGACACCGACCCCAGTCTGTATGACCGGATGTTCGACCTCAACATGCGCACCCTGTTCTACATGACTCGAGCCATACTTCCGGAGCTTTTGGGTCAGAAAGACGGCTTTATCGCAGGCATTTCGGCGGCGGCTGCCTGGAATGGGGCTGGGCCTGGCGTAGCCCTCTACGCGGCCGCCAAGGCTGCGGTGGCCACCTACCTGCGCTCGCTGGATGCCGAGCTGGCCGGTACGGCAGTGCGGGTGGCGATTGTGTATCCGATGGGCGCAGTCGATACCCCCGCCAACCGCAAGGAGATGCCCGAGGCCGACCCCATGGCCTGGGTAGACCCCGTCGAGATTGGCGAAAGCCTGGTTTATGCGGCCAGCCGCAGCCCCAGGGGTCGGGTGCTGGAGCTGCAAATTTTCCCGCCCCGCTAGGGGTTCTTGCAGCATTGCCCTCTCTGCACCCCTTCCAGCCATGCGGCCACGGGGTATACCAACTTGGGTCTTACAAGCAACTTTCAACAGAATGGGCGTGGGGGGTGGGTCTCCAATGCCTGCTTCCCGCTTCGACGCACCGCTTCAATGGTTTGTTCGGGCCAGGCCGGTACAACACCCGGCATGGCGGGCCCTCGAGCCCATGCGGCTTGCACTGTACCTGACCCTTCTGGGCCAGAGCCTGAAGCCATCGGTTCCGGTGGGCCTTGAGAAGGGGTTGCGCCGCCGTTAGCTGGGCGTAACCCAGGGTTAAAGGTCGGAATAGCTTGCCGGAGGGGTGTCCTTTGGATTAGGGTGGGGTTTATGGATGTTGCGGCCTACGTGCAGGCAGTGGGGTATCTGGGCATTTTCGCCACGGTATTTGTGGAGACGGGGCTCCTGGTAGGGTTTTTCCTGCCGGGGGACTCGCTTTTGATTGCGGTGGGTTTGCTGGCGGCGGCCAACAAAATGCAGTTGTCCATTGCCCTGCTGGCGCTCTTTTTGGGCTCGGTGCTGGGCAACAACCTGGGCTACTGGCTGGGGCGCAAGGTCGGGCCGGCCTTGCTGACCCGGGCCAGGGTCAAGCCTGAAGATTTGGAACGCACCCGACGCTTTATGGCCCGGTTTGGCCCGCTCTCGATTCTGATTGGCCCTTATGTGCCGGTGTTCAGGGCGGTGGTGCCCTTTACCTGTGGAACGGTGAAGATGCCCTGGTGGCGTTTTTTTGTGCTGAGCTTGCTGGGAAGCCTGCTCTGGACGCAGGGGCTGACCCTGCTGGCCTACTATGTGGGCTCCAAAATTCCGCACCTCGAGCGCTACATATACCTGATTTTGCTGGCCGGGGTGGGTTTTGCGGTGGCGCTGGCGGCCTGGCGGGCCTACCGCTCGGGGAACCTGCGCTGGCCCAGCCGCAAAGCCGGGTAGGCTACTCGTGGGCTTCCACCAGTTCGACCAGTACCCCCCCTGACCACTTGGGGTGAATGAAGGCCACCCGGTGCCCCCCAAAACCGGGGCGAGGGGCGGCATCAATGAGGGGCGTGCCCTGGGCCGCCAATTGTTGTAACTCGGCGGTGAGGTTGGGGGTGGCCAGGGCGATGTGGTGCAGGCCTGGCCCGCGTTTTTCGATGAAGCGGGCGATGGCCGAGTCGGGGCGGGTGGCCTTGAGGAGTTCGAGCCGGCTGGGCCCGCTCCTGAGCATCCAGACCTCGACCCCCTGGCTTTCTACGGTGCCCTGGGCCTCGAGGGCATAACCCAGCACCCGATAGGGCCGGGCGGCTTGCTCCAGGTCTTCAACGGCGATGCCGATATGGTGGATGTTCATATCCCCAAACTACCCCAATCCGTATTGGCAGGACAGGGATATTCGTAAGGCTCGACTACTCCACCGGGATAAAAGCCAGCCCGGCGATGCGCTCCTGGAAGCTGCCCAGCGAGGAAGTGCGAACCCCCGCGCTGGTCAGGGCGCTGGCGATGTTGACGGTCAAATCAATCACCGAGAGGGTGGGAGTGTCCTGGTCGGCGATGTACAAGAACTGGTCAATGCCGACCGTGGCCGTGCTGTAGCGGCGGCTGCGGGAAAGCCCGCTCTCGTTTTCGCGGGGCAATTGAAAGCCCCCTTCAAAACGGGCCAGCCCGGTACCCAGCACGAAGACCGGCGGGGCGCCCCTGGCAAACTGCCGCGCTGCGAGGTTGGCGTCGCGCACGAGCCCCACCTCGCTGGTGGCGCCCAGGTTCCAGGCAACCAGGGTGGTGTCGGTGGTGGTGGGGTCGTTGTCGTCGAAGAGGCCCAGGGCCTGGCCGTTCACAAAAATCAGGTCGGTGGGGCTTGACCCACTCAGGCTCAGGGGCCGCTCGATAAAGGGGTTGACAAAATCGTACTGCCCGAACTGGCCGGGTGTGAGGTAGAGCAGCTGGTCGTTTGGGCCCAGGGTCAGCCGAACGGGTGCGGTCAGGCGCACCAGGTTGGGGTTGCTGAAGTCCAGCGGGTCGGGCAGGGCGGTGGCGGTGAAGGGAATAAGCCAGGCCCGGTAGGCCTCGATGGGGGGTGTGGGTACGGCGGGGGCGGGGGGGCAGACCAAGAGCAGGTTGCTCTGTCCCTGGCGCAGGTAGCCCCTCGAGCAGTCCACCGGCAGGGCCTGGTCCAAGCCGTCGAGCTGGGGGGTTCCCACGTCATCCACGCTGAGGTTGCTGGCGTTGAAGCGGCGCAGGCGGCTGGGGGTCAGCACCCAGAGCTGGTCGTTGGCCCCCTGCTGCAGGCTGCGGCGGTAGAGCAGGCCCACGATGGGCCCGTCCAGGTCCCAGCTACCTACCCGGCGGGCTAGGTCGAAGTTGCCGGGCTGGAGGGTGCTGCTCTGGAAGAAGCGAATCTGGTAGGTGTTGTTGCTGGGGTTGTTGACCCCGGCGGCCAGCAGGGCGCGGGTGGGTTCCTCGCTGCTGCCGGTGCAGCTTGCGAGCAAGGGCAAACCCAGGAGCAGCACGGTCAGGTACACCCTGTGTAGCCTGCTTGAGTAGGCCTGGGGCGCAGAAGCCTTCCTCCGGCGGAGCGCAGCGGGCGCTTTTTGAACCGAGAGCCACAGAAACGGGTTGCCCATATTTTTACCTTCCTCCAGGGCTGGGCAGCCGGATGCCGCCCGGCAGGACGATGTTGTTCTGGTTGAAGAGGAACTCGGCGGCATCGCCCCCCAGGGCAAAGGAAAACTTGAACTCCTGTTTGAGGGTATCCAGGCTGGCCCGGAAAGCCCAGCAGCAACGATCCACGACAAGGTCGAGGCGCGGGCGCAGGATGGTGCCCTCGAGGTTGGGCAGAAAAAATTCCCTGGGGTTGACCCCGCCGCTTTCAGGGGCGTTCCACACCATGCGTAAAAACAGGCGGGTTTTCTCGAGGCCCATGAAGCTAAAGGTGGGGCCAAACTCGCGCAGGGTCACGCGGAAGCGTCCGCTGTTGTCCGAAAGGCGCTCGAGGGCCACAAATCCCTGGAGCGAAAGGCCCGGGGGGTCTTCGGCCCGCAGGGGGGCGGGGACAATTTCCAGCTCGCCGCTGAAGCGTACGAAGCGCAGGAAAGCCTGGGTGTCGTCCTCGAGGGTGAGGGGGTTTTCGCTTTCGGGGAAGTGAAACTCCGCCGAGACCTCGTTGATGAACACCTCGGGTTCGCGCACCGCGGCCCGCACCGCCAGGCGGGGGTTTCGCAAGAGGCCCTCGCGGTAGCTCCACAACAGGTCGGCCTGGAAGAGGTCGGCGCTGTACTGGTAGCCCAGCCGGAAGCGGCTCTCGCTGCCGGGGCTGAAGCCGACGGCGTTGGTGAACACAAAGGTATGCAGGCCCAGGGTGAGCTGGGCCAGGCCGTCCAGAAAGGCCGGGGTGGCCGTGGGCGTGGGGTTGAGGGTGGAGGGCAGCGGTGTGTACAGGTGGGTGAAGCTCTGGCGCAGGCGGAAGCTGTTGGGGGCCTCCTGCAAGACCAGGTTGAGTTCGGTGCGGATGGCCTGCCCGTTGTTCAGGTCACGGCTGTGGCTGAGCGAGGTGGTGTTGCCGGGGGGGTTGTAGCTCGCGGCAAGCTCCAGAGGGTCGTAGCGGGCAATGAGGGGAATCTGGTCGGGGGGCCGGGTCTCTTTTTCCTGCACGTCCCAGTAGCGGTAGCCGGTGCGCAGGGAAAAGTTGAAGGGGGTGGGGTTGAAGGCCGCGCTCAGGGTGAGGAGCCGGTCCAGGCCCAGCTCGAGCTGCCGCTCGTAGGACAGGTTCAGGCTGAAGGGGGCGGGGGAGAGGCCCAGGCTGGAACGCAAGAGGCCCCAGCGGCCCTGCTCGAGGTCGCGGCTCAGGCTGGTAGTGAAGTTGACCCAGGGGAAGGGGCGCGAGGCCAGGGTTAGCTCGGCGGGGGGGTCGAAGATGCGGCGCTCGAGGTCGCGGCTGGCCCGTGCGGTGAGGGAGAAAAGGGGGTCGGGGTTGAAGCTGAACGAACCCTCCAGCCGGCTGGTGCGCTGGGGGCGCTCATAGTCGAACTGGAAGGGGGTCTCGCCTTCCACCACATTGCGGCTCACGCTCAGGTTCACGCCGAAAGGCCCCAGGGTCTGGCCCACGCTGGCCCGGGTATCCCAGCGAATCAGGCGTTCGAACTCGGTGGGGTTGCCCTGGGGGTCGAAGTTCTGGGTGCTGTAGTAGCGCCCGATAAAGGTGTTCTCGACGCTAAAACTAAAGCCTGGCCAGGGTGGCGTGGCAGGACGGTAGCTGCTGCGGTGCTCCACCCAGAGCCGCCCTGCGCCAATGTAAGGCCCGAGCCGCCGGGCGCTGCGGTTGAGGGGGTTGCTGGGGGCCTCGTAGTAGCCCAACAACACCCGCCCGTTGAGCCGCAGCTCGCCCTCGAGGCCCCTGGGAAAGCTAATCTCGGCCTCGGGCAGGCGTTTGGGGGTGGTGCGTTCGTTGGGCAGGGCCAGGGGGTTGTGATCGAGGTAGCCGTCCAGGGTGATGCGGTAGAGGGGCTCGCCCTGCCGGGTGGCCCCCTCGATCAGAAAGGTGGTGTAGTCGGGCTGGCCCCCCGCCCCCTGCAAAAAGCGCGGCTCGACCTGTGCGCTATCGTCCCGCACGACCTGCCCCTCCAGGCGAAACGCGGGCTCTTCCAGCTTGTAGCTGAAACGGTACTTGAAAATGCCGTCCTTGCGCGGGTCGCTGTCGGGCAGCACCAGCCCGGCAGGGGGGGGCAGGTACAAAAACTGATAGCGCTCCTGCGCCGCCCCGATGCCGTAGTGGTCGAAACCAAAGCCAAAGCCCCGCCGCTCGAAGTAGCGCAGCAGGGTAAAGCCCAGGCCAAAATCGGAAACGTAGGGCAGGTCGGCGCTTACAAACACCCCGTCGCTCTCGCTCTGGCCGAACTCGAGCTTAGGCCGCCGCTCGTTCAGGAACAACAGCAGCACCGGCAGGTAGAGGATGCGCTCGCCCCGCCGCAGCACCCACACCCCCCGGGCGATGATCCGGTCGCCCGGATAGAGCAGCACTTCCTGGGCCTGGAAGGCATAATCGGCCACCTCCTGCTCACAGCGCTGGCAGGGGGTCAGGTAGCCTTCTTGCAGCAGGATCTGCCCGGCGGCCCGCTGGCAGATAGGCCCCTCCAGATAAAACTCGCCCGACTCGATTCTGACCTGAATGGCCTCGAAGCTTTCGTCGTCGGTGAAGAGCTCGAGTTCCTGGGCCTCGATGAGCTGGCCCTGCTTGTCCCGGTAGCGCACCCCGCCCAGGAGCAAAAGGCGCTTTCGGGTGCGGTTGAACACCACCCGGGGGGCTTCGATGCTCTCGCCGTCCCGATCCATCTTGACCGGGTTGCCCACCAGAATGACCAGCTCCTCGCCGGCCTCGTTGCGGAGTTCCAGGCGCTCGGCCTCGAGGATTTTCAGGCGTTTGCCTGCGGAGGGGGCCTCGCCCTCCTGGGCCTGTGCGTAAGGGCCCAGCCAGATAATCAGCAGGGCCAGCAACAGCCAGAGGCGGGACTGGTAGGGCCAAGGACTTCGGCCCTGTGGCAGCGAAACCCTAAGTCCCTGTTTCAGAGCATCCGGGCTCATCGTTTCCCCAGTCGCAAAAGCGCCAGACCGGCCAGCGCATAGAGCAGGTTGGGCCCCCAGGCCGCCAGGAGGGGGTGCAGCACCCCCTGTTCGCCCATGATGCGGCCCACGCTCCAGGTGGCGTAGTAGATGAAGGTGAGCACCACCACCCCCAGCATGCCCAGGCTGCGGCTGCCGCCCAGCAGGAAGAAAGCCAGTCCCACCGCAAACAGGGCGAACGAGAACACCGCGGCGGGTTCGGCCCATTTGCGCTGCAGGGCGGTGAGTTCGGCGTGGTAGGGGAGCCCCTGGGCCTGGTACTGGGCAATGCGCTGGCGCAGTTCGGCCACCGTCAGGCTGAAGAGGCCGCCGGGGGGCTCGAGGGAAAGCTCCACCAGCGGCACCGTGGCCCGTTCGAAGCGCGCGACCGTGCGGGGCCGAGCGCCCCCATAAGTCACCCGCAGCCCCTCCGAGAGAATCAGTGCCCCCTGCTCAAAACGCCCCTTTTCAGCCAGCAAAATTTCCTCGGCTGTAATCACCCGCACCTGGCCGATGCCGCTATCGCTCACCTCGCCCACGTAGACAATGCGGCCATAGGCATCCACCAGCCGGGTGCCGGGCTGGAGCAAAGCCCTGGGTTTTTGCAGCACCGCCTGCCGCAAAACATTCTGCCCCTGCTGCAAGCTGCGCGGCACCAGGCTGTCGGCGGCCAGCAAACACACCGCAAACAGGAAACTGCCCAGCAGCAGGAGCGGAAACAGCACCCGCAGCTTGGAGACCCCCCCGGCCAGCATGGCCTTGAGCTCGGACTCCTCGCCCATGCGCGAGAGCACCAGCAAAAGCGCAAACAAGAAGGCCAGCGGCATCCCCCGGACCAGCGCCTCGGGCACCCGGTAGGCCAGGTACTGGCTGACCACCCAGGGGTCGGCCCCCCGGGCCAGAAGCGGCGCCAGCACCTCGTACAAGGCCCCCCCCAGCAAGGCCAGTACCACCACCGCCAGCGACCCCAGCACATAAGCGCCAACCTCCTGGGTCAGGTAGCGGTCAAGGGTGTTCACGGCTGCCTCCAGCTTGGGGCAGGGGCCAGGCGGGGCTTTTGGCCCCCAGCCATACCGCACGATTCCTCATCGGGCCAGCCTCCAGGTGCCGAGAAGGGCCAGCCCCCCATAAACCAGGTTGGGCAGCCAGGCCCCATACGCGCCCAAGAGGTCGAAACGGGCGAACTGGGCCGAGAGGGTAAAAAGCGTCCAGTAGCCAAAAATAAGCCCCACCACCGCAATAAAGGCCCAGGCTGCCTCGCGCAACGAAAGGCCAATCACAACCGCCAGCCAGGCCAGCACCACCGTGCCGGCGGCGTTGGCATAGCGCCGGGCCAAGGGGAATTGGGCCGAGGGGTCGGCTTGGGCAGCGGCGTGCAGGTCGGGCATCGGCATGGCCTCATAGGAGAGGGCCTTGGGCTGTACCCCCACGGGGAAGGGGAGGGGGTGTTCGGCCTCTTGGAAGATTTTGCCGTTGGGGTCGACCCGGTAGGCGTTTTGCAGCCGCCAGGCGCCGCTGACCCAGACCCCTCGCTCGGCGCTCCAGATTGAACCCCCTGGCTCCACCACCCGGACGCCCTCCAGCCTCGAGCCCACCCCCCCTTCCGGCGGCGGATAGATGCGCTGGGCATAGTACACGCCCAGCCCCTGGGGGGTGTAGGTGCGCTCGGTCAGGACGCCCGAGGGCTCGGAACCGTAGTAAATTTTGTACTGCAAGGCCTCAAAGCGTTCCTGGGCAATGGGCTTGAGCCAGCCTTCGTTGTAGAGCACCACCGCCCCCACCAGCAGCGAAAGCCCCACTACCGGCGCAATGAAGCTGCGGGGCGGCACCCCCGCCGCAAAGGCGGCCTTGAGTTCGGACTGGCGAATCCAGCGGGCCAGGGCCACCAAGAGCGCAAACACCAGCCCCAGCGGCAGCGCGATGCCCAGGGTGTAGGGCACCCGGTAGGCCACCATTTGGGCTATTTCGGCCACGGGGGTTTTGGCCCGCAGGAAGGCCCCCGAAAGCGAGGAGAGCAGATCGAAGGTGATCAGCCCCACGAATAGCAGCACGCCCAGCAGATACAGAGACAACGTTTCGCGTAATAAATAACGCTGCAACATCCCAGAGCGAAGTATAAGGGGCGGCCAGGTGAGAAGCGGCCAATTTGACCCTCTATAGCGATAATCTCGAGAGGTTCAAGGGGTTTGGGATTTGTTTTTGCCCGGCAGTGGTTGATCGAGAACCCGCGCGTGAGGCTTTTTTCACGCTTCGTTCATGCACAAAAAAAGCGCCCCCGGCTCCCTGACGGCACCCGCTCCGTGGCGCTTAGGGCTGCTGCCTTCCGGCCCTGACCCGGTTCACGCTGGTGCGCCGCGTCAGACCGAGGACGCGACCTCGAGGATAACATACGAACGCCCAAAGGCAAGGTGGGGTGGACAAGCTCTCGATGGGGCGCTCTGGTTCGCACCGTCGAAAATACCTGTCGCGTGCGGCAAGTTCCAGAAGAGCTCATACGTCGAGTCCAGCCTCGCTGATTTGGTACTCTGGCCGTCGGCACTGTAGATGATTGACCATAGACCTGGCTATCCGCTATGAGCCCACTTCTTGGCCAACCCAACCACGCAGCCATCCCTTCCACCTCGTTACGCCGTTCACGCATCTGCCGCACGTGAACCAGGCCCGGCGCGTTACCTGCGTATAATCACACCCATGAGTGAAGCGGTGGCAACCAGCGCCCCCGGTGCGGCCCTCGAGGCCCAGCAACTGGGCAAGAAGTACGGGCGCAAACCCGTGCTGGAGAACATCACCTTTGCCGTGCAGCCGGGCGAGGTCTATGCCCTGGCCGGGCCCAATGGCTCCGGCAAGACCACCCTGATTCGCCTGCTGACGGGTCTGGCTTTCCCCACCTCAGGGGTGGTGCGGATGCTAGGGCAGGACATCTACAACGGCGGCTACCTGGCCCGGCGGGCCCTGGGGGCGGTGGTGGAGGCCCCGGCGGCTTTCTACCCCCACCTGACCGGGCGGCAGAACCTCGAGATGATCGCTTTTCTGACGGGTATGTCCAATGTGGATGCCCGCATCCGCGAGGTACTGGCCAGGCTCGAGCTGCTCTCGGTGGCCGACCAGCCGGTGCGAACCTACTCGCTCGGCCAGCGTCAGCGCCTGGGGCTGGCCTCGGCCATCCTGCACGAGCCGCAAATCCTCATCCTGGACGAGCCCACCAGCGGTCTCGACCCCCAAGGCATCAGCAAGGTTCACGAAATTCTGGCTGAGCTGGCCTGGAAAGGGGTGGCGGTGCTCCTGTCCACCCACCACCTGCGCGAGGTCTCGGCCTATTCCGACAAGGTGGGCATCCTGGGCGGGGGGCGGCTTTTGGAAGAGGTCAAGCTGGGGGCCAAGGGCGAAACCTACCGCCTGCGGGTGGACGATCCGCCTCGAGCCGCGGCCTTCCTCAAGACCGTGCCGGGGGTGCAGAACGTGAGCCTGCGCGATGTAAACGTAATTTTTGAGGGCTCGCCCAATGTGGCCCTGGCCGCGCTGGTGCGCGAGAACTTCCAGGTGCAGTTCCTCGAGCCCGACTACTTCGACCTCTACGACTACTACCGCGAAAGGGTGAAACATGCGTAGCCAGAAAGCAGGGGTCTGGGCGCAGGGTGCAGGGCTCGGGGAGGAACCGAAGGGCTTGCTCTTTACTGCCGAGGTATTTCCCCGAAACCAACACCTCGATGAAAGGAGTGCACCATGCTGCGGGTACTGATCTGGGAATTTGGCAAGCTGGTGCGGCTGCGCTCGGTGCAGATTGGGCTGCTGGCGGCTTTGGTGCTCCCTGTTTTGTGGGCCTTTGCGCCAGGGCTCAGGGCGCAGTATGGCCTCGAGCTGGTCTCGGGCTGGCAGGTGCCGGCGCTGTCGCTCCTGACCGGGATGGACTTCCTGTTTCCCTTCCTGACCGCCATGGCGGCGGCGGAGGTGCTGGGCTCGGAAGTCTCGATGGGCACCCTCAAGTCGGTGCTTTTGCGCCCCAGTCCGCGCAGTCGCTTGCTGGGGGCCAAAATCATCGTGGTGCTGGCCTACCCCTTCATCTTGCTGCTGGTGAGCCTGGTGGGTTCGTTGCTGGCTGGCCTGCCTTTTGGCCTGGGCAGCTTCTTCGGGGGCACCGGCCTGGGTGAGGGTAGCTTTGCGGGTGTGGGCCAGCTCACGCCCTCCGGTGCCCTGGCCGAGCTGGTGCGGGCCCATGCCCTGGCTGCGGTGGTGCTCTGGCCCCTCTCGGCCCTGGCCATGCTCTACGCGGTGGTCTTCCTCAGCACCACCTCGGCGGCGCTGGCGGCGGTCTCGACCCTGCTCCTGATGCGCCTTCTGATCGCCTTCCCGGCCATCCAGCCCTTCCTGCTGACCAGCTACCTGGACCTGTACATCCGCCCCGCCGCGGTGGCTCTGGGCCTGCCTTTGCTCATCATCTACACGGTGGGCTTCGCCTTTCTGGCCCTGCTCATCTTCGAGCGCAAGGACATCTGAGGCAGGCTTTCCGCTTTCGCCTTTGGGCCTTAGGCTTTAGCTATGAGCAAACTCACCCATTTCCAGGAGGGCAGGCCGCGCATGGTGGATGTAAGCGAGAAAAGCCCCACCCTGCGGACCGCAACCGCCGAGGCCACCGTGCGGTTGCAACCGGAGGCGGTGGAGGCGCTTCGGGAAGGCGGGGTGGGGAAGGGCGACCCCCTGAGCGTGGCCCAGCTTGCGGGCATTCTGGCGGCCAAAAAAACCGGGGAGCTGATTCCCCTGTGCCATCTGCTGCCCATCACCAGCGCCGAGGTCGAGCTTCGTTTTGTGCCGGAAGAAGCCCGGGTGCACATCACCGCCACGGTCAAGACCAAAGCCGAGACCGGGGTGGAGATGGAAGCCCTCACGGCCTGCGCGGTCGCGGCCCTGACCGTTTACGACATGCTCAAGGCGGCCAGCAAGGGCCTGGAAATTACCGACCTGCGCCTCTTGCACAAGGCCGGGGGCAAGTCGGGTGAGTGGAAGCGGAGCCGCTAGACTCAAATATGCCCGCGCCTCCCAAGCTCCAGGTCAGGTTTGCCGATGAAGCCATGCAGAAGCTGGCGGCGAAGCACGGCCCCGCGCCCTTTGCGCCGCATCCTTTTCCACGGCGTGCGCCGTATGTGGTGCTGCTCAGCTCCATTGTGAGCCAGCAGCTTTCCGGCAAGGCTGCCGACACCATCTGGCAGCGCCTCTCGAGCCGCTTTGCGCTCGAGCCCGAGGTGCTCTGGCAGGCCCGCACCGAGGATTTGCGGGCAGTGGGGTTGTCGAATGCCAAGGCCCGCTACGTGCAGGATTTGTCGCGCTTTGCCCTGGAAGGGGGCCTCCTGGGCATTGAACACCAGCCCGACCCGGAAGTCATCCGTCGCCTGACCCAGGTCAGGGGCATTGGGGTCTGGACGGTGCAGATGTTTTTGATGTTTGGCCTGGGCCGCCCCGATGTCTGGCCGGTGCTTGATCTGGGCATTCGCAAAGGGGCCCTACAACTGTACGGCATTAGCGAGCGAGAGGCTCTCGAAGAACTCGGGGAGCGTTTCCGGCCCTACCGCTCGCACGCGGCCTGGTATTTGTGGCGGGTACTGGAGTGAAACCAACTTAATCGCGCTCTTCACAGACGTGGCCGCCCACGAAAACGAGAATGCGTCAAAAAAGACGCAACCTCCGGCCTCCGGCATAAACGGCCACTAGCAATCTGGCCAGACCGCTCTTGGTTGGAGCAAACTGCTCAGGGTTGCAGGGGTTGGCTGCGCACCGTGAAACGCAGGGCAGTGCGTTCCTCGCTCTCGAGCTCGAGCTTTACAAAAGCGGGTTTCACAATCAGGTCGAGGTTATCGGGGGCAATATAACCCCTGGCAATTGCAATCGCCTTGACCGCTTGATTGACTGCCTCGGGGCCAATGGCCTGTACCTCGACCTCGCTCTGGGAGCGCAGCAAAGCTGCAATAGCACCCGCAACGGAGTTGGGACGTGACTTGCCGGATACACGCAGCGTTTCCACAGTACCTCCCCAGGCCCAACGCTCCCTCAATGCATTAATTGCATTGTAGGTGCAATAGGGATGCAATGTCAAGAAAATGCGTTCATGGTGGGTTTTTTACCGGCTTTCGCCGTGGTTGGGCAGCCGAGGCTGGGTAAATCGTCCCAAACCATCAAATGCAGGATTTCTACACCGCCTGCTTCGTATTGACGCAAGGCAGGGGGATTCGTATACTGCTTCAAATCTTCGCAAACTTATGCGGAGGTTCTTCCCCCACATCCTGTTTGCCTAGCTCTGGAGGTCTGGTCAGATGAAATTTAGTGAGGCTTATCCTGGTATACCAAATGGACGCGATGCTTGTGGGATTATTGCCATCGCCGAAAAAAGCGCACGCCCCAGCCATGCCAACGTGCAGCGTACCATCGAAAGCCTCTATAAGATGGCCCACCGTGCCGGTTTGATTCGGGGGGAAGGGGATGGCACAGGCATCCAGACCGACCTCCCGCGCGAGCTATGGGCCGGTTACCTCTATGAAGCGGGGCTGGATAGCAACCTGGCCCAGAACCCCCGCTTTTTTGTGGGACACCTGTTTGTTCCCAAGAGCGAAGCCACGCGGGTGCAAGAGCTTTTCGATTTGTTCCGGGTAGAGGGCTCCAGGCGGGGCATCAAGCTGTTGCTGGAGCGCAAGGGAGAGACCAACAGCAGCGTGCTGGGGCCGGTGGGCAAGCGCACCGAGCCGCTTTTTTACCAGGTGGCCGGGCTCTCTACCGATGGCGATGGCCCCTTGTGGGAGCTGGGGCTGCTGCTGGAAGAGCGCTTCCCGGTGCATGTGGTCTCGCTTTCCACGGCCACCGTGGTGTACAAGGTGCGCGGCTCCGCCGAGATTCTCAAGCGCTACTTCCCGGAGCTCTCGCGGGCGGAGTACAAATCCACCCTCACCCTGGGCCACAACCGCTACTCCACCAACACCATGTCCACCTTCGAGGCGGTGCAGCCCTTTGGCCTGCTGGGCCACAACGGCGAGATTAACACCATCGAGCGGCTGCGGCGCGAAGGGCGTTTTTTGAATATCCCTCTCACCGGTGGTTCCGATTCGCAAGACCTCAACCGCATCCTCGAGGGCCTGCTTTACCGCTTTGGCCTCTCCTTGCCGGAGGCCATGGATGTGGTCTTTCCCCCCATTTTGGGTGAGATTAAGAACTACTCCCCGGCCTTGCAAGACCTGTACATGAGCCTGCGCCAGCGCTTTGGCCCGCTGGCCCAGGGGCCCGCTGCGCTGGTCACACGCCACCGTGAGGAGGCGGTTTTTGGCACCGATGCCATGGGGCTGCGGCCCTTGTGGTTCGTTGAGACCGAATCGGAGTACGTTTTCAGCTCGGAGCGGGGGGTTTTTACGGTGGAGGAGTTCGTTTCCGAGCCCCGCCCCTTTGCCCCGGGGGAAAAGATGTACCTGCGCCTGACCTCCGATGGGGCGCGGCTTTTTCCCTTCGACCGCCACCAGCGTCAGGTGCTGGAGCGCATCCTGACCAAAACCCACAGCCTCGAGGGCTACCGCACCCATCTGGCCGGGCCGCGCTACGGCTCGGTTCCCCCGCTGGCCGGGGGCAGCGAGGCCCAGGTGGAAGACAAGCCCGCGCCGCCCTCGCTGAACCTCGAGCGGGCCTACGGCTGGGACCGCTGGGACGCCGGTTACATTGAGGCCCTGGCCGAAAACGGCAACGAGCCCATCGGCTCGCTCGGCTACGACGGCCCCATCGCGGCGCTGAACCCCGAGAAGCCCAACCTCTCGGAGTTCTTCAAGGAAACGGTGGCGGTAGTGACCAACCCGGCCATTGACCGCGAGCGCGAGATTGAACACTTCTCCACCCGCAGCATCCTGGGGCGTCGGCCCCTGCCCGACGGACGGGGGGCGGGCCACGTAGAAGAAATGGTCGTACCGGTGCTTCTGGAAGAGACCGCGCCCACCGTTGGGGCCATTGCACAAGGCCAGGGCACCCTGACCTATGAAGAGGCCCTGCGCCGGTTTGAGCACGTGGTGCTGCCCTTGCAGTTTTCGGTGGAGGAGGGGATTGCTGCCGGGCTCAGGCGACTCCAGGAAAGCGCGGTGGAGGCCGTCCAGAGCGGGGCTGAACTCCTGGTGCTTTCCGACCGGGGGGCTTTTGAGGGCGGGGTCTGGCTGGATGTGTACCTGGCCCTGGCGGCGATTGGCCGTTCGCTCGAGGAGGCCCGCGATGGGGAGGGCATCTCCCTGCGCCGTCGCACCTCAATCCTGGTGCACTCGGGCGGGGTGCGCAACCTGCACGATGTGGCGGTCTGCCTCGGCCTGGGGGCCGATGCGGTCGCCCCCTGGCTCATGCAACAGAAGGCCCAGGCCGCCAAGGGTGTGCTGGGTTTGCAAAACCTGCTCGAGGGCCTCAAGAAGGGCCTGGAAAAGGTCATCTCCACCATGGGCATCCACGAGGTGCGCGGCTACGGGCGCATCTTCAGCGCCATCGGCCTCAAGCCCGATCTGGCCCAGGAGTTCGGCATCCGCAACTTCCTGGGCTCCGATAAGGCCGGCTACGGCCTGCTGGAGCTCGAGCGCACCCTCTTGGAGCGGCTCAACCTGCTCAATGCCGAAAAGGTTCTGCCGGCCAAGGACTTCCGCTTCAATCCCCGCATCTTCAAGGCGGCCATGGAGGTTTCCTCGGGCCAGTCGCCCTACGAGCACTTCCAGGAGAAAGTGCGGGGGCTCGAGCAAGAATCGCCGGTTGCAGCCCGACAACTGTTGGGCATCAAGTCGGTAAACAAGTCCCCGGTCAGCCCGGAGGAAGTGGACCTGAGCGTGGGGGGACACTCCCTGCCTTTTGTGATTACCGCCATGAGCTTTGGCTCCCAGGGCGAGGCCAGCTTTAGGGCCTATATCGAGGCGGCCAAAAAGCTCAACATGGTCTGCATCAACGGGGAAGGCGGCGAAATCCCCGATATGCTGGGCAAATACACCCACTGGCGCGGGCAGCAAGTGGCCTCGGGCCGCTTTGGGGCCCATGCCTACATGCTCAACTCGGCGGGCTTTATCGAGATTAAAATCGGCCAGGGGGCCAAGCCCGGCGAGGGGGGTCACCTGCCGGGCAAAAAGGTCACGGCCAAGGTGGCCGCAGCCCGCAACGCGGTGCCCGGTGTGGATCTGATTTCACCCTCCAACAACCACGACCTCTACTCCATCGAAGACCTGGCCCAATTGATTGAAGAGCTCAAAACCATCAACCCCAAGGCCAAGGTCTCGGTCAAGGTGCCGGTCATTCCGGGCATCGGCACCATCGCCGTGGGTATCGCCAAGGCCGGGGCCGACGTGATCGCCCTCTCGGGCTTCGAAGGTGGCACCGGGGCCGCCCGCTGGCACGCCCTCAAATACGCCGGGCTGCCGGTGGAAATCGGGGTACGCCGCGCACATCGGGCGTTGGTGCGGGCGGGGCTGCGCGACAAGGTCGAACTCTGGGCCGACGGCGGTCTCAAAACCGCCTACGACACCTTGCGGATGGTGCTTTTGGGGGCCGACCGGGTAGGTATGGCCACCATGGCCATGGTGGCGATTGGCTGCACCATCTGCCGCCAGTGCCAGATGGACACCTGCCATGTGGGCATCGCCACCCAGATTGAAACCGTGGAGCAGGCCCAGGCCCATGGTCTGAAGCGGTTTGTGCCCCAGGAGCAAGACCGGGCCGTTGAGCAGCTGGTTCATTTCTTCGGCGCTAAGGGCGACGAACTGCGGCGCATGGTCGCAGCCCTCGGCGCAGCAAGCCTGCGGGAACTGGTGGGCCGCAGCGACCTGTTGACGCAGGAAAGCCACCACGAGGAACTCGACCTTAGCTACTTCTTCGAGCCGGTGACGGCCCCTGAGTGGCTGGGTGAGCGCTCGGCCCACGTGCTGCGCAAGCCCCTGAACCAGCTGACCCGCTCGATTACCGAGGTGGTCACCGGCGCTTACGCCGAGGGCGGTCGGGCGCTTCTGTTCCAGGAAGGGCCGGTCGGCTCAACCGACCGCGCCCTGGGCACCCACCTGGCCGGCGAGATTGCCCGGCGTCGCCTGTATGGCAAGGGCTGGGATGCCAAAGTGGAGCTTCGCTTCGATGCAGGGAGCGTGGCAGGCAACGGCATTGCGGCCTTCAACGTAGAGGGGCTGGACATTGTGGTTGAAGGGGGCGCTCAGGACGGCATTGCCAAGAATGCCTACGGGGGCAAGGTGGCCATCCTCAAGGGCCGTAACCCCTTTGGCCAGTACGTGGACGGCTCGGTAGGGAAGTCTTTCGCCTATGGCGCCATCGGCGGCTTGCTGATTGTGGAAGGGCAGGCCGACAGCCGTTTCTGCATCCGCCTTTCGGGGGCCGATGTGGTGCTGGCCGGCGAGCCAGACCGGCCCGTGCAGGACGAACTCGGCAACATTGCGGCCCGCGCTCAAGCCAAGGGTTTTGCCTTCGAATACATGACCCGCGGACGGGCAGTGGTGCTCGGCGACCCGGGCCCGTGGATCTGCTCCGGGATGACCGGGGGGCGGGTTTACCTGCGCTTCTGGCCGGAAATGGGCCTCAACGAGGAAGCCATGCACCGGCGGCTGGCTAAAGGGGCCAAGGTCACCATCCAGAAACTAGACGAGCGCGGGATTGCCGACGTGCGCGAACTGATGAGCGCCTATCTCGACGCTTTGCGCGACGCCGAGCGCGAAGACAAGGCCGAGCGTTTGATGAAGCTGCTGGCCGACCCTGCGACCCATTTCCGCATGGTGTTGCCCACCAACCAGCAAGTGGTGCAGGAGGTCAGCACCGAGTAGTACCGAGTATTAGGGGTACAAGGTTCTCGAAGGTGGGGGGTGGGTCTCTACCACCCGTCCCCCTACGCCCTAACCTTTGCTTTGACGAACCGCTCTCTTCCGCGTGGTTGGGGAGGGTATCGGACAAGACCCCCAATCGGCTCGTTGCGTGAAGGGCCAGCCCAGCCACCCCACCGGGCCCCCCTACCCCTCCGAGGTAGGGGAGGGACAGAGCGAGTCCGGGCTAGGGTAGACTCATTTCGCTCACCGTGCGGGTGTGGTTGTACGGGCTTTTATGCGGCGCAGCAGTCATTGGCATTCAAAGTGTTCAAGCAAGGTTGGTATGACCTGGTGCAACCGAAACCAAGCTGACTTGTTGGAGTGTGTCCAAAAACGCATTCTGTATTGGGATTCAATCTTTGTTCGGTAGCTTTCCGACGATTTTATGTCAAGGTACAATTGTCCCAAATGGAAGCCGGGGCTCTACTGACCAAGCTGATGGAGCGTACCGGACTGCAAGAGCGGCATATCCAGATGCTTCGGAGGCTGGAGCCCCTCATGGCCCCAATGGCTACAGAAATTGCCCTGGCCTTCTACGATTACCTGGGCCGGGATGACGAGATGCGGGCCATCCTCTGGGACTCTCCTGGCAGGGTCGAGCGGCTCTATCAAAGCTTTGCCGACTGGTACCGGGGGCTTTTTTGTGGTTTATACGACGACGAGTATGCCGAGAAGCGGGCTCGCATTGGCCTGGTGCACGCCGCCATCGGGGTCAAGCCCAGTTTCATCGTGCCCGCATTTGGCATCGTGCAGGAGTTATCCCTCGAGCACCTGCGCAACACCCTGCGTTCCCCCGAAATCTTCAGTGCGGTGGAAGCCTTCGAGAAGATCATGGCCATCGAGGCGGCCATAATGCAGGATAGCTATATGCAGGCCATGGAGTACGGGTATCGCCTGGGGGTGGCTGCCGACCAGGAGAAAGCCCTGGTGGCGGGGGCCAGGGCTATGCTGGGAAAAGCCAACTGAACGGGTGGGTCAGGGATTCAGGGTCGCGGGCAAGATAAGCCATGCAGTGGCTTTCTACAACGGGCCATCGGCTATGAGACACTGGTATCCCTGAAGTACAATCCCTGGGATGAAGGCTGAAGAGCTGCTGCAAACCCTGGTGCGTCGCACGGGGTTGACGTCGCAGCACATCCACACCCTGAAAAGCCTCGAGCCTATTGCCGGCCCCCTGGCCCCCGAGGTAGCCCTGGCCTTTTACGATTACCTGGGCCGCGACCCCGAGATGCACGAGATACTGTGGAGCGTGCCGGGTCGGGTCGAGCGGCTGTATCGTTCCTTTGCGGTCTGGTATCGGGAGCTTTTTTCCGGTCTGTACGATGAGGCCTATGCCCGACGCCGAATTCAGATTGGGCTGGTGCATGCGCGGGTTGGTGTTCGACCTGGACACTTCATTCCAGCGGTGGGCATCGTGCAGGAGCTGACCCTCGAGCACCTTCGCAACGCGCTGCGCGGCGCGGATATTCTGGCGGCCATTACAGCCTTTGAAAAAATCATGGCCATCGAGATTGCCCTCATGCAAGAGAGCTATTTCAGTGCGCTGTGGGAAGGGCTCAAGCTGACCGAAAACGAGCAGCTAGCCCTGATGGAAGGGGCGCGGGTGCTGCTGGAGAAAGCCCGTTGAGCTTGAAAAGGACCCTTGCTCGGCAAGGAGTGGCGGCCTTGTAAGATTAGGGCGTGATTCAGGCCGTTTTGTTCGACCTCGACGAGACCCTCATCCTCGATCATCCCGTCTCCTTGCACGCCCTGCAAAGCTGCGCCTTTTATGCGGCCTCCTGGTACAGCCTGGATATTTCACGCCTGATTCAGAGGGCCGAGGCCACGGCGGTGCGCCTGTGGAAGTCGTCTCCGGTTTACGACTACACCCAGCGCATCGGCCACAGCGCAGGGGAGGGGCTCTGGGCTCGCTACGAGGTACAGACCCATCCTGCGCTGAAAACCCTGCACGACTGGGCCCCGGACTTTCGCATAGCGGTCTGGCGCGAGTCTTTGGAAGAACAGGGAATCCACGACGATGCGCTATGCGAAGCGCTGGCCCACCGCTATCTGGGCGAGCGGCGGTTGTACCCGCGCTATCCCGAGATTGATTCCCTCCTCAAGGCGCTCTCGAGGTACAAACTCGGCATTGTGACCAATGGCGTGCCCGACTTGCAGCGGGAGAAGCTCGAGGGCTTTGGCCTGCAAGATCGCTTTCAAGCCATCGTGGTCTCGGGCGAACTCGACATCGGCAAACCCCAGCGCGGCATCTTCGAGCACATCTGCAAGGAACTCGATGTGGAGCCTTCGGATTGTGTAATGGTGGGCGACAACCCCGAGCGGGATGTGGCCGGGGCGGCGGGCGTGGGGATGAAATCGGTCTGGGTCGAGCGCGGCTTCAAGCCCAAAGACCCCCGCTACAAAGCCGACCTCGAGGTCGCCAACCTGCTGGAGATGCTGCCCTGGCTGGCGACGTTGTGACCTGCGTTGAAGCCCATCGGCATTCTATCTGCCACCGCACGGAAATTCTGCAAAGTGAACCGTGTGGCTGTTTTTGCCGGCTGTGTATTTCTCAGCGAAATCGAAGCGTGGGTGGACGATGAACAAACTGCACTCTGCCCATCCTGTGGTGCGGGGGCCACGCTGGGTCCTGCTTCGGGGATTGAATGGAGCAGGGACTTCCTGAGCCAGATGCGGGAGCGCTATTTCTAACGCAGCGCCTTCAGGGCCAGTTTGATGAGTTCCTGGGTGCTGGCCTCGGGGTTTTTCTGGGCAATCTCGGTCACCACGCTCCTGACCTGGCTTTCGCGGAAACCCAGCGTGACCAGGGCCAGTTCGGCCTCCTGGGTGTGGGTGGTGCGGACGAGGGCCCCCCCTTCGCCCATCAGGTGGGCCGGCACCTTGCCCCGTAGCTCCAGGGCAATCCGCTCGGCCAGCTTCTTGCCGACCCCCTGGGCCGCGGTGAGCAAGCGCAAATCGCCCTCGGCCAGGGCGCGGGCTAGCAGGGCCGGGGTTTGCGAGGAAAGCAGATTGAGCGCCACCTTGGGCCCGACCCCCGAAACCGAGAGCAATAGCTCAAATAGTTCCAGACTGCGTTCGTCGGCAAAGCCAAAAAGCGAAAGGTCATCCTCACGAACGATGAGCTTGGTATGCAGGGTGGCCTCCTGCCCTTCGCTGAGCTGGGCCAGCGTAGAGGCTGGGCAACCGGCCTCCAGACCCACCCCCCCTACCAGCAAAACTGCGCTGCTCTGGCTTTTTTTGAGTACCGTTCCCTTCAGGTAGCGAACCACGCCGATAGTCTACTTTCCCTGGAAACGGGCGGGACGTTTTTCGTAGAAGGCCTGCACGCCTTCCCGGTGATCCTCGGTGCGGCCCGCCACCTCTTGCAGCAAAGCCTCGTACTCGAGCATCTCTTCCAGGGTGGCGCTGGCGCTCTTCCGCAGGGCCCGCTTGATCAGGCCGTAGGTCTTGGTGGGCCCCTGGGCCAGCTCCTGGGCCAGCTTGGAGACCTCCTCCGAGAAGGTCTCGCTGGCCACCACCCGGTTCACCAGGCCCAGGGCCAGGGCTTCCTCGGCCTTCAGGCGGGGTGAGAGCAGCGAAAGCTCGAGGGCTTTGGCGTAACCCAGCAGGCGGGGCAGGTGGTAGTTCATGCCTGCATCGGGGATCAGCCCAATCTTGCTGAAGCCGGTGGTCAGAACGGCATCGGCGGCGGCCACCCGCAGGTCGCAGGCCAGCGCCAGCGAAAGCCCGGCCCCCGCGGCGGCCCCGTGGATGGCCGCCAGCACAGGTTTTTCCAGATTGGCCAGGCCCTCCACCACCGAGCGGTAGTTGCGCAGATGGGCCTTGTAGGAAATTTGCTGGCCCTCGAACTCGCGCAAGTCCTGGCCGGAGCAAAAGCCACGGCCCGCGCCCCGCAGCACCACCACGCGCACCTCGGGCAGGGGGGCTTCCTTGGCCAGCACCCTGCTTAGCTCCTTGAGCATCTCGGTGGTCAGGGCGTTGATGGCCTCGGGTCGGTTCAGGGTGAGGGTCAGAATGCCTTCTTGAAGTTCCGTAAGCAAGACGCTCATACTGCCTCCGTGCGGGTTATCTGCCTTTCCACAGGGGTTTTCGCTTCTCCACAAAGGCCGTGGTGCCCTCGTGCTTGTCCTCGCTGCCAAAGGCAATCAGGAAGTTGCTGCGCTCGAGGCCCAGTCCGTGCTCCAGGCTCATATCCTGGGCCCGGCTGATGGCATCCTTGGCCAGTCGGGCGGCCAGGGGGGCGCGGCTGGCGATGTTCTGGGCGAGCTCGAGGGCCTCCTCGAGGTAAAGCTCCACCGGCACCACCCGGTTCACCAGCCCATGCTGCAAGGCTTCCCAGGCCGAGAGCACCCGTCCGGCCAGAATCACCTCCATGGCCAGGTATTTGCCCACCTGCCGGGTGAGGCGCTGGGTGCCCCCGCCGCCGGGGATGATGCCCAGGTTAATCTCGGGCTGGGCGAAGCGGGCGGTATCGGAGGCCACAATCAGGTCGCAGAGCATGGCCAGCTCGCACCCCCCACCGTAGGCGAACCCCGAAACGGCGGCAACCAGGGGCTTGCGAACTTTTCGCAGGACCTCGTACTGGTCGGCCCGCAGCCCCCGCAGCAGGTCGCTCAGGCTGGTCTGCTGAAACTCGACAATGTCGGCCCCGGCGGCAAAGGCCCGCTCGTTGCCGGTGATGACCATAGCGCCGATGGCCTCGTCCTGCTCGAAGGCCCCCACGGCCTGGGCCAGCTCGCGCAGGGTTGCGGTGTTGAGGGCGTTGAGTTGTTTGGGCCGGTTGAGCTTCACCAACCCCACCCGCCCGTGGGTTTCGACCAGAATGTTCTCGTACATAAGGCTCTTCGGGTTTTATACCAAATTTAGGCGTATAGCCAACTTTCCACGACTTTGAAGTGGAAGCAAGAGGTGGAAAGTTGGCCTCTAACCCCTGCTCCTTATCTCACTGCCAAACAGCATGTAAAGTCAGGCAAAAATGGCATTACTTGAGCCGCTCTGCCGGAAACCGCTCGTTCTCCCAAACGTCAATGAAGGCGGTGCCCGCCGCCAGTCGGGCGCTGTGGGGCACCCCGGCGGGGATGTGGTAGTAATCGCCTTTGCGGAAGACCTTTTTCTCCCCCCCGATGATGAACTCGACCTCACCCTCCAGTACCACGCCCCACTGTCCCTCGTGGGCATGCTCGGGCACAAAGGTTTCCTCCTGCACCTGGGCAAACCCGGCCTGCCCCTTGTGCCCCGAGAGCACCGCCATATCCATACCGGGCCAGATTTCCACCTGCTTGAAGGCCTTGAACCACTCGGGAAAGACGCTCATGTTTTTGACCTCGGTCTAAAGCTTATCGCCTGGGCCAGCCTCCCTACAACGGGTGGGTTTTGCATTGGGCATGGGCTCTGGTATTGGCGATTGGGTGCGGGCATGTTAGCATTCTGTGCGAGTTATGGCGCTGATTGTCCAGAAATACGGTGGAACCAGCGTGGGCGACCTCGAGCGCATCCACAAAGTGGCCCAGCGCATCCACCACTACCTCGAGAAAGGGCACCGCATCGCGGTGGTGGTCTCGGCCATGGGGCGCATGACCGACGAGCTAATTGCCCTGGCCAAGCGGGTGAACAAACGCCCCCCCCAACGCGAGCTCGACATGCTGACCACCATCGGCGAGCAGCAGTCGGTGGCGCTGCTCTCCATGCAACTCAACGCCATGGGCATCCCGGCGCGGGGCTTTACCCAGCACCAGATTGGCATCACCACCGATGGGCGCTACGGCGATGCCCGCATTTTGCGCGTGGAGCCCACCCTCATCCAGCAATCGCTGGAACGGGGTGAGGTGGCGGTGGTGGCGGGCTTCATGGGCACCACCCCCGAAGGCGAACTCACCACGCTGGGGCGGGGCGGCTCCGACACCACGGCGGTGGCCCTGGCGGCGGCCCTGGGGGCCCAGGAGTGCGAGATTTTCACCGACACCGAAGGGGTTTACACCACCGACCCCCACGCCATCCCCGAGGCCCAGAAGCTGAACCGCATCGGCTACGACCAGATGCTCGAGATGGCCGCCCTGGGGGCGCGGGTGCTGCACCCGCGTTCGGTTTACTACGGCAAGCGCTACGGGGTAAAAATCCACGTGCGAAGCAGCTTTTCCTACAACCCTGGCACCATTGTGACGGAGGACGGCATGGAACTCGATCGCCCTGTGACGGGGGTAGCCCTCGACGATGAAATTGCCCAGATTGGCCTGGTCGGCATTCCCGACCGGCCCGGCATTGCAGCCCAGGTCTTTGAGGCCCTGGCCCGCAAAGGGGTGGCGGTGGACATGATTATTCAAGGGGTGCCCGGCCACGAAGCCAGCCGCACCCAGATGGCCTTTACGGTCAACCAGGACTTCGCCGAGGAGGCCCTGGAGGCCCTCGAGCCCGTGCTGGCTGAAATCGGGGGCGAGGCCCAGCTCCGCCGCGACATCTGCAAAATTTCCATCGTGGGGGTGGCCCTGGCCTCGACCCCGGGCATCCCAGCCCGCATGTTCCAGGCGCTCTCGAGCGTGGGCGCCAACATAGACATGATTGCTACCAGCGAGGTGCGCATCTCGGCCATCATTCCCTTGCAGACCGCCGAAGCCGCCTTGCGGGCCGTCCACAGCGCTTTTGAGCTGGACAAGCCCGTTGCCGGCTAGCTCGAGCCCGACTTGACGCCCGACTCCTTGTACCCCATGCTGGACGCAGCGCAAGGAGCCTTATGAGCGAACCGCAGACATATTCGGGCAAGCAGTATCTGACCTGGCACGACATCACCAACCTGGTCTCGAGGCTGCTCGGCCAGGTCAACCCCAACGATTTCGACTGCATTCTGGCCGTCACTAGGGGCGGTATGATTCCGGCCTGTTTGGTCTCGGAGGCCACCGACCAGCGCAACATTCTGACCGCAGCGGTGATGTTTTACACCGATGTGGGCGAGACCATCAAAGACCCGGTTTTTTTGCAGTTCCCCTCCGACCACCTGCTCTACGGCAAGCGCGTCCTGATTGTGGACGATGTCTGGGACTCAGGCAAAACCGCGGTGGCCGTGCGGGAGCGTATCAAGATGGCCGGTGGCCACCCGCAGGTGGCGGTTTTGCACTACAAACCCAGCAAAAGCCAGTTCCCAGGCGATGCCCCCGACTACTACGCCGCCGAGACCGACGCCTGGATTGTGTATCCCTGGGATCCGGCGCAGGGGTGGACCGCGCCGGGGCAGGGAACAGGCCGGGCCTGAGGATGGCCCAGGTTCAGATTTGATGCACGCTGCTCAAGGTTCAGGGCGCACCGCCGGGCGCCCTCACCGGTTTATGCCAGCTTTGCTTGAACACTTTGCATACCCTACTACCCACTCCCATCTTGTGGTTCCTTCAAAGTTGCTTGTGCGCCCGGATGCATCGTCTTATAGATACCCAATACCCTCGCACAGATTCCAAAGAGTTGTAGACCTTAAGTCCCTCCTGACCGCTTCGGGCTGGTTGGGGAGGGTATCGGACAAGCCCCCCAAGCTGCTGGTTGCGTGGAGGGCCAGGTCAGCAACCCCACCTGGCCTCCCCTACGTGGTAGGGGAGGAACCGTGCGAGTTCAGGCCAGGATTATTCGCACACCGTGCAGGTGTGACTGTACGGGCTTTTATGCGACTCAGTAGCAAAGCTGGTATTGCTTGGGTCATTAGCCCTACTTAATCAGCCCCAGTTGCAACACCGCATCCCGCTCCTCGGCCAACTCCTTGGCGGTTGCGTCCATCTTGCTCCGGCTGAACTCGTTGATGTCCAGGCCCTGCACAATCTGGAAGTCGCCGTTTTTACAGACGCAGGGGTAGCTGTACACCAGCCCTTCGGGAATGCCGTAGGAGCCGTCGGAGGGGATGGCCATGCTAACCCAGTCGCCCTCGGGGGTGCCCAGCGCCCAGTCGCGCATGTGGTCAATGGCCGCGCTGGCCGCCGAGGCCGCCGAGGAAGCGCCGCGGGCCTCGATGATTTCAGCCCCCCGCTTGGCCACTTTGGGAATGTAGGTGTTGGCGTACCAGTCGTGGTCGCCGACCAGCTCATAAGCGCTTTTGCCCCCGACTTCGCAGTGGAAAAGGTCGGGGTACTGGGTGACGGAGTGGTTGCCCCAGATGGTCATTTTTTTAATTTCGGTAACGGGCACCTTGAGGCGGGCGGCCAGCTGGGAGATGGCCCGGTTGTGGTCGAGGCGGGTCATGGCGTGAATCTGGCGAGGGGAGAGGTTGGGGGCGTTTTTGTAGGTAATCAGGGCGTTGGTGTTGGCGGGATTGCCCACTACCAGTACCTTGACGTGTTTGCGGGCGTTATCGGACAGGGCCCGGCCCTGGGCAGTGAAGATGGCCCCGTTGGCCTGGAGCAGGTCGGAGCGTTCCATGCCCTGCTTGCGCGGCATGGCCCCCACCAGCAGGGCATAGTCGGCATCGCCGAAGGCCACGTTGGGGTCGTCGGTGGGCACAATGCCGGCCAGGGTGGGGAAGGCGCAGTCCTCGAGCTCCATGATGACCCCATTCAGGGCCTTGAGGGCCGGGGTGATTTCCAGCAGTTGCAGGATGACCGGCTGGTCCTTGCCCAGCATTTCACCGGAAGCAATACGAAACAGCAGGCTATAGCCAATCTGACCGGCTGCACCGGTAACCGCCACGCGCACAGGGGATTTCATCCTCGAGACTCCTTTCGTTGGGCTTCAGCCCTTTTCTACCGTTCACGATGATAACGTGCCGGAAGCCGAATGTCGAAGGACAAAGGTCGGGGGTAGTTACACCAGGGCATGGGCCAGGGCCGCGCCACCCTAGACCCCCGGCGCTTGACTGACGTAGCATGACGCATATGACGGTCAGCCGCTATTACGATGTCAAGCGAGATGAGCGAGGCAAGCGCTATCTGGAGCCATTCGTCCAGGGTTCATTGCTGTTGGGGCTCCCTCTTTTGAACAAGGGAACCGCATTTACCCACGAGGAGCGCAAAGCCCTGAAGCTCGAGGGCCTCCTCCCCCCGCATGTGACCACCCTCGAGGAGCAAAAGCAACGCAACTACCGGCGCTACCGCCTGATTGAGAACGATCTGGAAAAGCACATCTTTCTGCGCAACCTGCAAGACCGCAACGAGGTGCTCTTTTTTGCCCTCTTTGTCGATCACATGAGCGAGATGCTGCCCATCCTCTACACCCCCACGGTGGGGGAGGCGGTCAAGCAGTTCTCCCACATCTACCGTTTTCCCAGGGGTTTTACGGCCTCTACGGACAACATCCACGAAATTGACGAAGCCCTGGCCAACGTGCCCCTCAACGACGTGCGCCTGGCCGTGGCCACCGACTCCTCGGCCATCCTGGGCATCGGCGACCAGGGCTTTGGCGGTATGGCCATCTCCATCGGCAAGCTGGCTATTTACACCGCCGCCGGTGGGCTGGGCCCGGACAAAGCCCTGCCCGTCGAGCTGGACGTGGGCACCAACCGGGCCGACCTGATCAACGACCCCCTCTATCTGGGGGTGCGCCATCGGCGGCTTTCCGGGGAAGAATACTACGCCTTTATGGACCGTTTTGTGGAAGCCTTCCGCAAGCGCTACCCCAACGCGGTCATACAGTGGGAGGACTTCGGCAAGGATACCGCTTTTACGGTGCTCGAGCGCTACCGCAAGGTGCTCCCTTCCTTCAACGACGACATCCAGGGCACCGGCGCGGTGACCCTGGCCGGGGTCTTGTCGGCTTGCCGGATTAAGGGCCAGAACCTCTCCGACCAACGCATCGTGGTCTATGGGGCCGGGGCGGGGGGGGTAGGGGTTGCCCAGGCCATTCTGGATGGCTTGATGCGGGAGGGCCTCGGTGAGCAGGAGGCCCTGGAGCGTCTTTTTGTACTCGACTCCAAGGGTCTGCTGCTCAGCAACCGCAGCATGGAAGACTACAAGAAAAAATTTGCCAAGGACCCGGCCCTGGTTCAGGATTGGCAGTTTACCGGTGAGGCCCCCAACCTGTACGAAACCATCGTAAATGTGGGGGCCACCGTTTTGTTGGGCCTGTCGGGGCAGCCGGGTTCGTTTACCGCTCCCATCGTGCAGGCGGTGCAGGCCCACACCGAGCGGCCCATCATCTTTCCGCTGTCCAACCCCACCAGTTCGTCGGAAGCCATTCCGGAAGACATCCTGCGCTGGACCCAGGGCAGGGCCCTGGTGGCGGCAGGCAGCCCTTTCGCGCCGGTGGAGTTGAATGGCCAGACCTATCCCATCGGGCAGGGCAACAATGCCTTTGTATTTCCGGGCCTGGGTTTTGGCACGGTGCTCTCCAAGGCGCGGGTAGTCTCGGATGCGATGGTGCTGGAAGCGGCCTATGCCCTCTACGACTACACCAGCAAACACCACCCCGACCGGGTATATCCGCCGACCTCGGAGTTGCGCGAGGTGAGCCAGTACGTGGCCTCGAGGGTGATTCGCCAGGCCATTCGAGAAGGCCTGGCCCGCGAGGAGCGACTGGCGGGGTTGAACATGGAGGCCATTCAGGCCTATGTGGCCGAGCGGTTCTGGCAGCCCAGGTATCTGCCGTACAAGCTGGCCAGGAACGACGAATAGCCCATTGCGGAACTGCCTTTCCTCCCTTCACCACCCCGGCTCTTCTTGTTGCCCAACCCAGGTCAGAGCCCCGGCAACACTCCGACCGGGCGCCCTCTTTCGCGGAAGATGAATAGGGCCTGTCCCCCCATGGAGGGTTTTCCTGTTCGTGCTGTACAGCAATCGTTTGAACGCCGGCGGTCATCCGCATAGATTTTCGTATACTGTGAATGTCAAGGGCATTTAGCCCATTTTGTATATGGATAAAAAAGACCGCCCTGTGTACATCATTTCGGTTGCGGCCGAACTGGTGGATATGCACCCCCAGACCCTGCGCCTGTACGAACGCAAAGGCCTCATCCGGCCCAAGCGCTCGGGGGGCAAGACCCGCTTGTATTCCGAACGGGATGTCGAGAAACTGCGGGAAATTCGCCGACTGACCCAGGAACTCGGGGTCAACCTGGCCGGGGTGGAGGAGATCATGAAGCTGCGCGACGAGCTTTGGTCGCTCGAGCAGCGCTTTCGGGAGGAAGCCGAACGCCTCAAGGCAGAGCTGGGCGAAAAACTCGAGGCCCTCAAAACACCCCCTGCCCTGCCCGCCCCCGGCGAGAGCAAAAAGACCATCAGCGAGAAGGAGCGCCCGGTCTACATAATCTCGGTGGCTGCCGAGCTGGTCGGTATGCACCCCCAGACCCTGCGCCTGTACGAGCGGGAGGGCCTGGTCGCCCCCAGCCGCACCTCCGGCAAGACCCGCCTTTACTCCGAGCGCGACGTGGAAAAGCTGAGGGAGATTCGCCGCCTGACCCAGGAGTTGGGCGTGAACCTGGCCGGAGTCGAGGAGATTATCCGCCTGCGCGACGAACTCGACATCCAGCAAAACCGGCTCGAGTCCGAAATTGCCCGCCTGCGCCTGGCCCTTTTGCGCGAACTGACGCCAGAAAAAAGCGAGCCGCAAAAGAAAGCGAAAACCACAGCAGGGTAGCCGACAGCGCAGAGCCGAAGGCCGAAAGCTACACCCACTTTGCTCAAGCATTTCGTACGTACGGGGGCTGGCAACGTAACTGCAAGGTCGTAAAGATACCCACCCACGCTCACAGATTCCAAAGTGTGATAGCCCTCGAGCCTACGACGAGTTGGGGAGGGTATCAGGCAAAGTGCTCAATCTGCTGGTTGCGTGGAGGGCCAGGCCAGCCAACCCACCTGGCCGAAAATCAGTGTGGTTTAGGCTTGCACCAACAAACATCGCGGTAGGGCGGGTGCTGGAGACCCACCCCAACCCCCGACCACCCACTGTCAACTTGTCCTGAACGTTGCTTGCGCGCCCAAAGCGGGCATGACCGGGCCTAGCGCAGCTTCAGGGGTAGCCTGAGCGCATAGGCCAGGGCCACAAATACGGCCAGACCTGCCAGACCGCCCAGCGTGAGGGGCCACAGGTTCTGCCAGAAAAGGGCCGGAATGCCAAACTGCACGGCCACTGCGTAGGCCACCCCACCGGCGGGTGCGGCGGCCAGCAAAGCCTTTCCCACCATCCATCCGACCTCGGCGAGGGTGGCCATCTGAAAGGCTTGCAAGCGCCGGGCATACACCGTCAGGCCCAGCCAGCCTGCAATGGCTGTGGCCAGGTTCAGCACAAACAGCCCCTGTTCGCGCAGCAGCCAGTAGCCAAAGGTGTTCAGCAGCGCCACCATCACCGTTACGCTGACCGCCTGGCCCACCTGCCCCACTGCGTAGAAGCCCCGCAGCATCAGCTGATTCAAACCCCAGGGTAGCAGGGCCAGGCCCAGGGCCATCACGGTCTGGGTGGTGAAGGCCCGGTTGGCCTCGGAGAAGTTGGCCGTAAAGGCGTAGAGGGCCCCCACCATCCAGGGGGCCAGCGCCACCATCAGGGCGGCCACAAAGGCCAGGGGCACCGCCAGCCGGGCCATCATGCGACGAAGCAGCTCGCGGGCGGCCTCGAGGTTGCCGTTGCCGGCCAGCGCAGAGAGCCGGGGAAAGGCGGCCATGGCCGGTGAAACCGCCAGCAGGCCCAGCGCGGTGGTAAAGATGAGTTCGCCGTTCTGAAAGCCGGTGACCGCCGCCGGGGGGTAGGCGGCCAGAATGCTCAAAAGAACCAGGTTCAAAAACTGTCGCACCGAGGTGGTGAAGGCAAAGGGCCCGATGCGCGCGAGGGCTCTGCGAAAGGCCGGGTGCCACCTGAACTCGAGGCCATACCCCTTTAGCGCGGGCAGCTGCACCAGGGCTTGCAAAGCGCCCCCCAGCGTGACCGAGAGGCCCAGGGCCACCACACTGTCGGGAAAGAGCAGCATCAGCCCAATGGAACCCAGATTGAAGGCGGTGGGGCTGAAACTGGTCAGGCCAAAGCGCTCGCCCGACTGGAGCATGGAGGAAAAGAGCGAGGCCATCGAGATGGAGAGCAAAAAAGGCATGACCAGGCGAATCAAGAGCACCAGTTGCTCGAAGACCGCCGGGTCGCGCAGGGGGCTGGCTTTGGTCAGCGAAAGTTCGGAGAGCCAGAGCAGGGCGCTGGCAATCTGGGGCGCAAACACCAGGCCCAGGCCCAGGATGACCAGATTGACTCCCAGCAAAAAGGCCCCGAAGCGGCGGGCGAAGCGCTGGGCTTCCTCGGCGGGCAGGCTGGTGAGCACCGGGATCAGCGCGTTTTGGATGGCCCCCTCGGCCAGCAGCTCGCGCAGCAGGTTGGGAATGCGGTAGGCCACCCAGAAGGCGTCCTTGAGCGTATCGGGCAGGGGAAGGTTGGTCAGAATGGTCTGGCGTACCTGGCCCAGCAGGCGGCTGGACAGGGTGCCGGCCATGACCAGGAATGTGTTGCGGACGATGCGGGACATGATGAGGGTGGGGTTCAGCCAACCGAATGCTCAAAGCGAACTGCTGTGAAGCCTAAGGCCGAAAGCCGGCCAGAAAAAGGATACCCCGTCACCTAAGCCTTGCAACTAAGCGATTGCCTTTCAATCCTTCCAGCGCACCCGGCTGCCCGCCGGCGACTTTTCCACCAACAAGCGTGCGGGCAGGCGTTCGGCCAGGGCCTCGACGTGGGTCACCACGCCCACCAAGCGGCCCTGGGTGGGCAGGGCCTCCAGCACCCCGGCCACCTGCTCGAGGGTCTCGGCATCCAGAGTTCCGAAGCCTTCATCCAGGAAAAGCGCCCCAATGCGGCCCCGCGAGAGATGCTCGGAGAGCGAGAGGGCCAGCGAGAGGCTGGCCATAAAGCTCTCGCCGCCCGAGAGGGTTCGCACCGGGCGCAGGGCCTCAGTCCAGCGGTCGAGCACCCGGTACTCGCCCTCCTCGAGGCGCAGGCTGTAGCGGTTTTGCGAGAGCGACTGAATCAGCTCCGAGGCCCGGCGGAGCAGACCGGACTGGTAGCGCTCGAGCAAGAAGTCCTGGAAGCGGTCGCCTTTGAGGTCCTGGGCTAGTTGTTCCCAGAGGTCGGTTTGTTTATCCAGCTCGGCTTTTGCCTTCTGAGCCTGGCGTTTTCGGGCCAGCTGGTCTTGTAGCCGCTCCAGATCGGACTTCTTGCCGCCCAGCCGCTCTCTGGTCTCGGCCAGCGAGGCTTTGAGTCCGGCCACGTGGTTTTTATGTTCCGATACCTGGGCAGGCGTAACCGGCGCCTGACCACTCAGGGCTTGCTCGAGTGCGCGCAAGGCCCTGTCAATTTCAACCCCTTCGTGCTCGTGATCCTTGAGCTTTTTTCGCAGCGCCTCCATTTCAGGGGGGCTCAGACGGGCCTTTTGCACCGCCTCCGGCCCCGCGAATCCTGCCTCTTCCAGCAGAGCCTGCACGCTCCGTTCCTGCCCGTTTAGGTTGGCCTGCAAAACCTGCACAATTTCCGCTTGACTCGAGACCTTACCCTTTAGGTCGCTTTGCTGGCTTTCCATTTCGGCCACCTTCTGGGCAAGGCCGCGAGCGGACTCGAGTGCTTGCCGAAGTGCCTCCACATAAACCGCAACCTCGCGATTATCCGTGATGGCACGAATTTCTTCGGCTAGCTTTGCCAGGCGCTGCGTGCGCTCCTCTTTGACCTGCTCGAGCGTACCCAGACCGGCTGCCTGGGCCTGCAAGTCGGCAAGTTCGGTGTCGGCTTCTTGTGATTCATTTTGGAGCGATTGTAGCTGTTCTTGCAGTCTGGGCAGGCGTTGCTGCAGATCCTCAAGGCGCCTTTGCTTGGCCTTGAACTCGGCCCGCAGTTCGGTCAGTGTGGCCTCCAGCCGCTCGACCTGGGCTTGAAGAGCCTGCAGGTTGGCCTGCGCTTTGGGAGGGGGTAGGGTCTTTACCGGGTGCCCGCAAAGCGGGCAGGGCTCGCCCACCTGGAGATGGGCATGGTACTGAGCAACCCCCTGGTGCAGCTTTTCACGCTCGAGGGTCTGTTTGGCTTCCTCCAGCCTGGCTTTGTCCTTCTGGCCGGTTTCCTTAAGGGTCTGGATTTCCGCCTGCAATGCCTCGATGGAAGCCTGTTCCTTTTGCAGCTCCTGGATGCCATTTTGCAGGCGCTCCCTGGCTCGCGCTGCTTTGGTACGGGCTTTCTCCAGCTCGCCAAATAAGCGTTCGGCATCGCGCAGGGCCTCCAGGCGTTCTTCCTCAAAGGGGAGTGGGCGTTCGTGGTAGAGACGTAAGCTGCCGCCATAACGCTTCAGGCTGGCTTCCTTGGCCTTGAGCAGCGGAATCTGGTGTTGCTTTTGCTCGAGCGTCGCCAACTCTTCGGGGCGGTGCTCGGCGCGAAAGCGCTGGAGCTCGGCCTCGAGCGCCTCCAGGGCCGACTGGTCGCGCCTTAGGGCGTTCTCCTTTTGTCGAAGTTGGTTCTGGGCGGCCTGGAGAGCTTCTAACTGCGGCCAGATGCGCTCGGCCTTTTCGGCCCGCAGGAGTTTGTTGGCAATTTCGGTCATACGCGCCTGGTCGCTTTGCCAGGTGGTGTGACGGCGGCGCAGGGCCTCGAGTTCGGCAAACAGCTTCTGGCGTTCCTCCAGGGTACGCAGGGTTTGTTCGGCACTCTGAAGCTGGCTACCCAGGTCGCGCTCGCTGCGCTCGAGGCCCTCGATTTCCTGCCGGATGGCCGAAACCCGCTCCTCCTCGGCCTCTGCCAGCGCATCGAGTTCGCCTTGCAGGCGGGCCCGTTCCTCGCCCAGGGTTTTGAGCCGGGCCGCTACCCGCTCCCGCATGGCCTTGAGCGATTCCAGGCCGTATAGCTTGATCAGGGTCTCGCGGCGCTCCCTGGGCGAGCCGCGCAAAAACAGGTCGAACTGGCCCTGCGGCAGCAGGATGGCCCGGGTAAAGGTCTCGTAGTCCATGCCCAGGATTTCGGCCAGCTTGGCGTCGAGCTCCCGAACCTTTTCGGAGGCGGGGTGGGTTTTCCAGCCGCTCTGTGTGCAAGCCTCGAGGCGGTTCTGGTTCTCCTTGCCCACCACCCGCACCACCCGCCAGGTCTGCTCCCCCACCCGAAAGGTAAGCTCCACCCTGGCTGAGTCGGCCTGGGGGTGCTTCAAATCCCCCAGGCCGGTGGAACCGATGCGCGGAGTGGCTTTGTAGAGGGCGTAGGTCATGGCGTCGAGCAGGGTGCTCTTGCCCGAACCTGTCTGGCCGGTGATGGCGAAGAGCTCCACATCGTCGAAGCTGATTTCTTGTGGCTCGGCGTAGGCGCCAAAGCCTTCGAGGCGCAGTTTGAGGGGTCTCATAGGAAGGTCGGGTAGAAAGGAGGCTTTTGAGGATTAGTGGTCGCCGGTTGCGTGAACCTCTTCGTAGACCTGCCGGAAAGCCGCCAGCAGCTCGGGGCTGGCCTCCTGGCGGTACTGGGCGTAGGCCTCGAGCCAGTCCAGGTTTTCCACCGCTACGCTGGCCTGGCTGGCCTCTTCGGCTTCGCTGTGAAACTCGACCTCGAGCAAATCCGGTAGCTCCTTGAACAGGCGTTCGCGCAGGGCCGGGTTGCCCTGGCCTTCAATCACCACCTTGCTGTAGCCTGCGAAGTCCCGGATTTCGTTCCAGCGCCGGTCGAGCGAGTCCCGGCTGACCCGGAAGGTCTTGAGGGGTTTGCCCCAGCGCTCGTCTACCTTGTGTACCCTGGGGGGTTGCCCCGGCTCGACCTCCACAATGAGCGAACCCCGGTCGGCATTCTCGTTTTCGCCGAAGTCGAGCTGGATGAGCGAGCCCGCATACCAGGCCTGGGGGGCCTCGCTCACCTGCTGCTGGCGGTGCAGGTGCCCCAGGGCCACGTAGCTCAGGTGGAGGGGAAAGTGCGCCTTGGGCACCGCATAGCTGTTGGTGGTGTAGAAGGTGAACTCGCCCCCGCCCAGCCGGGCGCCTTCTACGGTCAGGTGGCCCATGAACAGGTTAATTTCGGCATCGCAGCCCTGCGCCAGATGGGCAATCACCTGGCGCATGCCCTCGGCATAGATGCCTTTCCACTCTGCGGTGTTGCCGCTCAAAAGATGATGCGCCTTGATCAGGCGGCGTTCCGAGAGGAAAGGAAGCAGGGCCACCCTGGCCCCGCGATAGGAGGCCACCCCACCCTCCTCCACAAACCGCAGGTGGCCGCGCACCGTGGCCCCGGTCAGGGAGAGCAAAGGAGCCAGGGCCTCGAGGCGCTCGCGGCTGTCGTGGTTGCCCGCGATGACCAGAGCCGGAACGTTGCGCTCCCGCAAACCCACAAAAAACTCGAAGGCCGCGGCCTCGGCCTCGGTGGAGACCACACTTCGGTCAAAAAGGTCACCTGCGACCAGAACCAAATCTATCCGCTCCGAGCGGACTAAACCCAGCAAGGCCTGCAGGGCCTCTTGTATCTCCGGGGTTCGGTCGCGCCCTTTAAGCACCTTGCCCAGGTGCCAGTCTGCTGTATGCAGAATGCGCATGGGCCGATTATACTTTTCCCCGCCTGTTTTGGGTATTTCTTGCCGGGCCGGTTGGAGGCTTGGCGGACACTCCGCTCACCAGGGCGCTCCCTGGGTCCGCATGAGCTGCTGTGAACGACTCCGGCAACGGCGCAAGGGGCAAAAAGTCAGGTCACTCTGCGCTAAAAAATCATGCCAACTTTCAAGGACACACGTGGTTAGCCGTAGGTAGTGGGTCTTTGGCACCACCTACTACTGTGTCGCATAAAAGCCCATACGACCACACTGCACGGTGAGCAAATCAAGCCCGTCAACGCCTGGACTCGCTCTGTCCCTCCCCAACTCTCCGCAGGCTTGAGGGCTATCACTCTTTGGAGTCTGTGCGCGTGTATGCGTATCTTTACGGCTGTGTAATGGCAACTCTCAGACCCCATTGTTTTGTCTCCGGTCTGCGCCGTACTCGAGCAACGGTGGTACCAGACGTGCGATAATCTGCTTCCGTGCGCACGTGGGAACGTGGGGCGGTCGGGTATCCGGTTGCCCGCTGGATTTGACAGGCGATTTTTGACTGAAATCTTGGGCTTTTGGCTACGCCGCTTTGCGCGGCTTCAGGCCACCGCCATCGGCTTTTCGGCTGGTGTTTCGGCCAGGGCGGCCTTGGTGCTGGCAATCGCCACCTCAATCATGTCGTCGGTGGGCTCGCGCACGGTGAGCATCTGGAACTTGAAGCCAATCCAGCGGAACAGGCGGGAGATGGGGTCGTGGTGGGCTGCCGAGTAGCGCAGCACCTCAAACGAGAGGGCGGCAACCACCGGAATCATCAGCAAGCGCGGGATAATCCAGTACCAGGCCACCGTAAGGGGCGGGAAAAAGCTGTACACAAACACCCCCACCACCGCGGTAAAAGCGATGAAGCTGGTGCCGCAGCGGGGGTGGTAGGCGGGCTGGGCCCGCACGTTTTCAATGGTCAGCTCGAGGCCCTTCTCGTGGGCCGCGATGGCCTTGTGCTCGGCCCCGTGGTACATAAAGAAGCGTTGCATGTCCTTCATGCGGCCAATGAAAATCAGGTAGCCAATCAGGATGGCGGTCTCGAACAAACCCGCCAGCACGTAAAACAAAAAACGGAACCGCTCCTCGTCAACCAGCAGGCCCGCCAGCCGGGCCGGTAGCCAGACAAAGAGCGCCAGCCCAATCACCAGCGAGACGGCCAGGGTGCCGTACATGGCCGCCCCGGAAATCTTCTCGTCCTCTTCGCCGGCCAGCTCGCCGCTCCGCGAGAGCGATTTGTAGGAGATGCTCAGGGCATCCCACAAAGCCACCACCCCCCGGATCAGGGGCAGCCGGGCCCAGGGGTATTTTTTGGTCAGGGCGACCTCCTCGTGCCGCTCCACATGAATCTGGCCGTTCGGCAACCGGACGGCCAGCGCCCAGGCATCGGCGGCCTTCATCATGACGCCCTCGAGGGCTGCACTGCCCCCCAACGCCGCCTGACTCAGAAAAAACCCCAGTTTGCGAATAAGTGGTACGCCCAGCATCAGCGCCTTCATCCGGTTCATCTTAGCCGATTGTTGCGACCGCAACACAGAGGCACATGAGAACTTGCCGCAAAACCGGGCTCGAGGCGTTGGTATGGCTTCACCGTGGTGTATGGGCTCGAGGGGGTCTTCTACCAAACCCAATCCACGACTGACTCAACGGTCAGTTTATCCCCGCCATTATGATATAGTTCGCTCATCATGGAACTGACACTCAAGTCTGCACGGCGTTTCATAGACGAGATTCCCGCACCTCTGGCAGTGGTGGGGGTGTGGGGGGGTGAGTTGAGTGAGGAAGGGCAAAAACTAGACGGCAAGCACCGCAAAGCCCTCACCCACACCATGCATGAGCTCCATTTCAAAGGGGAGTTCGGCGAGACCCTGCTCATTCCACTGGCTACCCGGCGCTCCGAGGAGGAAGGCCCCGGTTTCGCATTGCTGTTTGGCCTGGGCAAAAAACGCGGGGTCAGTCTGGAAACCGTGCGTCGGGCCGGTGCCCGGCTGGTGCAGGAAATTGCCCGCCTGGGCTTCAAGGAAGCCGTGACCGAAACCTTCCTCGCGGAAAAATTTGGCAAGCAGGAGGCCAGCTACGCCCTGGCCGAAGGGGCTTTGCTGGGGAGCTATTCCTGGAACAAATACAAGACCAGTAGCCCCACCAGCAAGCGCGGCGAAAAACTGCGACTCTGGCTGGCCCGCGCCTCGGGGCCCGCCGTGGATCGGGCGGAGATGGTGGCCGAGGCCGTCAACTATGCCCGCGACCTGGTCAACGAGCCGCCCAACATCCTGACCCCGGCAGAGCTGGCCCGACGAGCCGCCGAGATGGCCCAGGAGCTTGGGCTGGGCGTGGAGATCTGGGACGAGCGTCAAATTCAGCAGGCCGGAATGGGGGCTTTTTACGGGGTGGCCCAGGGTTCGGCCAACCCGCCGCGTTTTATCCAGCTGACCTACAAACCCCAGACGCCCGCCTCGCGCGTGATTGCCCTGGTGGGTAAAGGGCTAACGTTCGATACCGGCGGCTACTCGCTCAAGCCTTCCGAGAGCCAGATCACCATGAAGTCCGATATGGCCGGGGCGGCGGCGGTGTTGGGGGCCATGCGGGCCGTTGCCCGGCTACAGCCTCAGGTAGAGGTGCGCGCCTACATAGCCGCCGCCGAGAATATGATTTCGGGCACGGCCTACCGGGTCTCGGATGTGCTCACCAGCCTGTCGGGCAAAACCATCGAAATCCTGAATACCGATGCGGAGGGACGCCTGACCCTGGCCGATGCCATCACCTACGCCGACCGGCAGGGGGCCGAGGCCATTGTGGAGCTATCCACCCTGACCGGGGCCTGCGTGGTTGCTCTGGGCGAGAAGGTGGCCGGACTCTTTGCGAACGATGCCCGCTGGGGTCGCGAGGTGCAGGAGGCAGCCGAGCGAGCCGGCGAGAAAGTCTGGCCCTTGCCCATGGAGGAGGAGTACCTCGAGGCCCTCAAGTCCACCACCGCCGACCTGAAAAACACCCATGGGCGCAGCCGCGCCGGTGGGGCCATCACCGCCGCGCTGTTCCTGGGCGAGTTTACCGAAAAACCGCTGGTTCACCTCGACATTGCCGGCCCGGCCTACACCGAAAAAAGCCATGCCCTCGGCCCGGCGGGGGGCACCGGCTTTGGGGTTCGGACGCTGGTCGAGCTTCTGGGGGTCTAGCGCCCGCCCCCTTGCAGCAAGGGCTGTCCCTGCTTCTGCTATCGGGGCTTAAACTTTCCCAACTGTCAGGAGCGGAAAAGCAGGGGTTTGGGGGGTAGAAGACCGGTGGTGGATGCCTCCGACGACCCACACCCGCCGTGCATCCTTGAAAGTTGCCGGTTCAATCGCGGTGCGCTGCGGGTACGGCCCCGGCTTTAGGCACTCTGTTCCCATACCCACTCACCTGCGCTGGTTTTGAGGAGGCTTCTAGGCTCTTTGTTGAAGCTGTGCTGCAATGCGTGCTGAAGCATTGGAGGCCCCGAAGCCGTCGTAATTGCGCCTTTGCACCACCTCGAAGAAAAATAGATCGGCGAAGGTTTTGGTGTAGGCCTGAAAAAACTCGCCTTGCTCGGTTTGCTCGTAGAGAATGCTGTACTGCTTCAAGGCCCGCAACAGTTCTTCCTCGAGGCCGTAGCGGGCCTCGAGGTCGAGGTAGTAGGTCTGAGGGATGGGCAGCATCTCGACCCCGGCCTGTTTGAACGCAGCCAGCGTAGCAAAGATGTCCTGCGTTTCCAGCGCAATGTGTTGCACCCCACCGCCGTAGTAGGCGTTCAGAAAACGCGAGGCGAGGGTCTCGGTATGTTGTGAGGCGTTCAGCACCAAACGTAAAGTTCGCTCCGGGTTTTGCATGGC
The DNA here is from genome assembly GCF_025056915.1 of Meiothermus sp. Taxonomy (GTDB): domain Bacteria; phylum Deinococcota; class Deinococci; order Deinococcales; family Thermaceae; genus Meiothermus. The sequence goes on from NZ_JANWVH010000001.1 coordinate 129,457, forward strand.
CTGGCTCTCGATGAGGCCCTTGGGGTCGGGGATTTCGGTCAGGTCGCTGGCCTCCAGCCCCAGCACGCTGCGGTAGAAGAGCCGCCAGGTGAGCAGTTTGGCCGGAGGCATGACCTGGGCAATGTGATCGATTCGGCCAAGAAGGGGATGGGTGGGCGCTGAGGCAACAGGTGTTAAGCCCTCCAGCCAGGTATTTCCCGGCTCCATCAGGTACAAAAGGCTCCCCTCGAGCCCCTCGAGTGCCGGCAGCGGCCAGTCGGAGGGCTCGAGCACGGGCAAGCGGTAGGCCTGGGCCCGCTCCAGGGTCTGGGGCAGGCTGCTCACCTCGAGGCCGAGGGCGCAAACCGTAGCCCCGTGCAGCAGTTGATAGTTGTGCGCGAAGCCCTCCGGGTCGGAGTTCACCACGAACCGAATCTGGCCTTGCTGCCAGAGGTGAATCTGACGATTGGGGTGATGGTGCGTGCAGACAAAGCCCAGCCGGGCCAGCAGGTCTTCCAGTTGAGCCGCTTCGCCCTCGTTTACGGCAAACTCCACAAAGCCCACCCCCAGGCTTTGGGGTACCGGGGGCAGGTTTTCGGGATGAGCCAGCTCGTGCAGGTAAATGAGCGAGCGGTGGGCGTCCTGGGCCACCTCATGGGGTGGTGCTGCGCGAAACTGGTCGTTGAAGACCTCGAGCGAGATGAATCCCTCGTAGCGGGCCTCGCCAAGGGCCTGCATGAACGCTGTGAGGGGAAGCTGGCCCTGTCCGGGCAGGCTGCGAAAATGCCGGCTCCAGGGTAGCAAACCCATCTCGAGTCGGGGCGCGTCGGCGACCTGCACCAGAAAAATCTTTTCTGGAGGAATGCGTGGAATCGCCGACAGGGGAAGGCCCTGGGCCAGAATATGGAAACTATCCAGAATGGTGCCCACAGCCGGGTGGTTCGCACGCCGTACCACCTCCCAGGCATCGCGGTAGTCCTGGATATGTTTACCCCAGGCCAGCGCCTCAAAGCCCACCCGCATACCCCTTTGCCGTGCGCGTTCGCCCAGCTCATACAGGTCCTCTGCGGCCCGATCAAGGCCGGGCAGTGCCTTGGGCGAGACGTTGGAGCAGACCAGCAACAGGTCGGTGCCCAAAGCCTCCATCAGGTCGAACTTGCGCTCGGCTCGCTCGAAGGCCCGACTGCGCTCGGGCTCGGGCAGGCCCTCGAAGTCCCGGAAGGGCTGGAGCGCAACCAACCTGAGCCCCAGCTCGCGGATGAACGCCCCTACCTCGCTGGGCAGGCCCTCGAAGGTAAGCAGGTCCTGCTCGAATAGCTCCACCCCCTCGAAACCGGCCTGGGCGATGGCGCGGAGCTTGCTTTTCAGATCTCCGCTGAGCGAAACGGTCGCAATGGAGGTTCGGTACATGTCCTTTCTCTCAGATTTTGCGTGAGGGGGTTGCTGTGCCTGCCTCTCAGCCCCACACCAAGACCGCTTTGGGCTGGGCCAGCCGACCGTCTATAAGCTCGGCAAAGGTCTCGCGGTAGGCGCTGAACGGGCGCACCACCGCCAGGCCTTCGGGCAGCTGGGGTACCAGCTCCACCGCGCGGGTGAAGTCGTCGTGGGTGAAGACGTAGGCCCCTTTGAGCCCGATCTCCTGCAAGACCACCCGCTGCAAGGGCAGGGGGGCCAGGGTGGCCTCGAGGCCCACCAGCACCACCTTTCCCCCCGGCTGGACCAAATCCACCGAAAGGGCCACGGTCTTCTCGCTCCCAACGCAGTCCAGCACCCCCTCGTACCCCGCTTGCGGGGCCTCGACCACCCTGGCGATAAACTCCAGCCCCTCCAGCCACGCCCGCCGCAAAGGGTTGCGCTCGGCCACCTCTACTCGAGCCCCGGCCCGGTGCAGCAGCCAGGCCGCCAGGGTGCCAATGGCCCCTCCGCCCAGCACCAGCACCCGCCGCCCCAGCGCCGCACCGGCCAGCTCCACCGCCCGCAGGGCCACCGCCAGCGGCTCACACAGGGCGCCTTTCCAGGGAGAGAGGCCCTCGGGCAGGGGATAAAGCTGCTCCACAGGCAGCCGAATCTGCTGGGCAAAACCCCCCCGGTAGTGAAAGCCCACGTTGGTGCGTTCCGGGCAGAGGTTGGAAAGCCCCCGCCGGCAGGAATCGCAGCGCCCACAGGCCACCAGCGGATTGACCGCCACCTTGCGCCCCACCCAATCCGGCGGGCCTTCCAGCACGGTCGCCGCAATCTCGTGCCCCAACACCAAAGGTGGCCGCCAGCGGGCCCGCATGGCCGGACTGCCCTTGTACACGCTCAAATCGCTTCCGCAAACCCCACAGGCCTCCACCCGCAAGAGCACCCCGCCCTCCGCAGGGGGGGGAAGCTCTTGCAACGAGAGCCGCTCGAAATCCTCCAGCACCACTGCTTGCATCCGTTCTCCTTCAGGGCCCCGCGAGAGCAGGTCGAGGAATTGCTCGGGGTGTTCGGGCTTTGTTCCCGCAGGGCCCAATCATCCCTAAGCCCGCTCCTCGGCTGGCAGGCGCAGCCAGGCCCACCAGCCCCGCCGCAGACCCAGCACCGCCACCACCATCGCCACGTTCAGGAAGGCCAGCACCAGGGCCAGGGGCCGCTCGAAGAAGCTCAGCAGGTTCCAGTGGGTCTTGATCATGCTCACCATGAAGTGCTGCTCGAGCAGCGGCCCCAGCACCATTCCCAGCACCACCAGTCCCAGAGGAAAGCCGCCCTGCCGCAGCATGAAGCCCAGCCCGCCCAAAACCGCCAGCAGAAGGAGGTCGAAGGGGTTGTTGTTGACCGCGTAGGCCCCCACCACACACAGCCCCAGCACCGCGCCCATCAGCACCCGCATGGGAATCTTGAGCAGGGTGTTCACCACCAGGGCGCTCAGGTAGCCGCCCAGCGGCATCAGAATGGCACTTACCAGGAAGAAGGCCAGGTAGATCTGGACGACCAGGCTTCCGTGTTTGTTGAAAAGCTCGGGGCCGGGGGTGATGCCCAGGGCCAGAAACATCCCCAGCAAAATGGCGGTCAGGGTGTCGCCCGGAAGCCCCAGGGCCATGGCCGGAATCCAGGCCCCGGCCACCGCGGCGTTGTTGGCGGTGGTGCCGTCCAGGGCCACCTGCTCCGGGCGGCCCTGGCGCATGCGGCGCAGGTTGCTCGAGACCCAGGCCGCAATATCCGAACCGGCCCCCGGCAGAAAGCCCACAAATGTGCCCAGCAGCGAGGAACGCAGCAGGGAGTAGCGCTCCTTCCAGCAGAAGCGGTTGGCCTCGAGGAAATAATCCCGGAAGACCGAGGCCAGCTTTAGGCTGGCTGCGCTGGGGCTGGGTTGGCGGCTCCCATACAGCAGGTGGTGGAGCACCTCGCTCACCCCGAAAAAAGCAATCAGGGCAACGATGAAGTCGAGGCCCCCCAGCAGGCTCGGCTGGCCGAAGGTGAAGCGGGGGTTGCCCAGGGCGGGGTCGTAGCCGATGGTGGCCAGAAGCATGCCCAGGCCAAAGGCAATGGCCCCCTTGAGCACCCTGGGCACCGCCAGGATGCCGCTCAAAATACCCAAAAGCACCAGCCAGAAGTACTCGAAGGAGGAAAACTGCCGGGCCAGCGCCACCAGGCCCAGCGAGCCCACCACTAAAAACCCCAGGCCAATCAGGCTCCCAATGGCCGAAGGAAAGGCCGAGAGGCCCAGGGCAAAGGCCGGGGAACGTTTCTGGGCCACCTCGTGCAGTTCCTCGGTGTAGGCCGCCGAGGCCGGGGTGCCGGGCATGCGCACCAGCACCGAGCCGATGTCCCCGGCAAAGATGGCCGTCGCGGTGATGCCGATCAGGGCCGCCAGGGCCACCTGGGGCCCCAGGAAGAGCAAAACCGGAATGGCCAGGCTGATGGCCAGGGTTGCGGTGAGGCCGGGGATGGCCCCAAAGATGGCCCCGTACAGCGAGCCCAGCAGCAGGGCCAGCAGGGCTTCCGGGCTTAGAAAGCTCACCCCTGCACCCCCAGAAAGCGCTGGAAGACCAGATAGACCAGAAGGGCCACTGCCCCGCCCGTAAGCAGGGCCCCCGCCGGACGCACCCCCAGCAAAAGGGCCCCCGCCAGGGCGTACAGGCCGGCGGTTGGGGCCAGCTTAATCTGCCCCAAAAGCCAGGGGGCCAGGGCCAGGCCCAAAATCACCAGCAGCACCCGGCCCTCCCCCCCTTCGAGCCCACCCTTGCTGCCCCGCTCCTGCCACAAAAGCCCCAGCCCGCTCGCCACCAACACCACGCCCAGGATGCTTGGGAAAAGGGCCGGGCCCGGGTAGCCCCCTTCCATCTGCGGCAGGCTTCGACTCAGATAGAGGGCCAGCATGCCCAGGGCCAGGGCCACGAGGGCCACTGCCCGTTCCCAAAACCGTTCTGCGGGCACCCCAAACCCCTCAGAACTTGAGCTCGAGCTCCTGCACGATCTGCTGCATGGCCCGGGTGCGCTCCTGCAGGAAGGCCAGGCTGGTCTTGCGGTCGAGGTGGTTAATGACCAGGTTGGCGTTGTTCATGAAGCGCACGAACTCGGGATCCTGCACCGCCTTGGCGAAGGCTTTGTCCAGCACATCCACCACCGAGGGCAGGGTGTACTTGGGCGCAGCGGCCATCAGGAACGAGGCAAAGGTCCAGTCCACCCCCAGCTCTTTCAGGGTGGGCACCTCGGGGAAGCTGGGGAAGCGCTTATCGGTCATGAAAGCCAGGAAGCGGGCCTCGCCCGACCTGACCAGCGCGCTGGCCTCGCCGATGGCGGTAAAGGCCACGTTCACCCCCCCGGCAATCAGCTCCTGGAGGGCGGCAGCCGCGCCCTGCGAGGGCACCCAGGGCAGGGCGTTTTCCTTGGCCCCGATGGTCTTGAGGAAGCCGAGCCGGGCGAAGTCGTAGGAGCCCCACTTGGCGGTGCCGGAGGCTTTGTACTTGCCGGGGTTTTGCTTGATGTCGGCAATCAGCTCCTGTACGGTGCGCCAGGGGGCATCCTTGCGGACCGTGATGGCCACCGGGTTCAGTACCAGAAGCGAGATGGGGGTGAACTGCTCGGCGTCAATCTTGGTCTGGGCCACCCAGGGGGGCAGAATCACCTCCAGGGTGATGATGCCAACGGTGTAGCCGTCGGGCCTTCCCTGGGCGATGGCTCCGTGCCCCACTGCGCCGCCCCCACCGGTGCGGTTGACCACCTGGAAGGGAACCCCCAGGTTCTTCTCCAGAATGGGGGCCAGTGCCCGGGCGGTGAGGTCGGTGGAGCCGCCCGCCGACCAGGGCACAACAACGGTGACCGGGCGCACCGGGTAGCGCTGAGCCAACCCCAGACTGCCCAAAGCCAGAGCAAACACCAACGCAAACTTCCACCAGCGGTTCATGCGTTCCTCCCTCTAAAAGCCTTCGGCAATAATCCTGCGTCGGAGCGCAGGGTTGGTTGTTTTTCACCGAAGTGCGGCCACTATAACCGAGGTATCAAAAAAATGCAACTGGCATCTCAGTAAGATTTGAGTTAGACTCTCCCTGAGGCCTATTCATGACCCTGCACCCTGAACTGGACACCCTTCCCCTGCGCGAGCAGGCCTACTGGCGCATCAAACAGCTCATCCTGGACGAGGAGGTTCCGGCCAACAGCTTCCTCTCTGAGCGCAGCCTGGCCGAGAAGCTGGGTATGAGCAAGACCCCGGTGCGCCTGGCCATTGCCCGGCTCGAGCACGAAGGCTATGTGCGGGTGTCTCCTCAGCAGGGCATCGTGGTTCTGGCCCTCAGCTTCGAGGAAATCCTGGACTACATTGACTTCCGCCTGGCCCTGGAAACCTTTGTGGTCAAAAGCCTGGCCGCAGCCCCCAGCCCGGAGCGGGTGGAGGCGCTCAATGCCCGGCTTGCCGAGCAGGCCCAGGTGGTACACAACCCTGAGAGCACCCGCCAGGCCCTGGTGCGTTCCGATATGGCCTTTCACCGTTTTCTGGCTACCCTGCTGGGCAACCGTCCCATCTTGCAGGCCCTGGAGCGTCAGCAGGAGATGCTCTACCGCATCGCCATGCGCATCTTCCAGAAGCACCCCGACCGGCGCGAGCAGAGCTTTGCCGAGCACCAGGCCCTCTGCCGCCTCATTGCCGAGGGCCGGCAGGCCGAGGCGGTGGCCCTGATCAGCCAGCACATTGTGCGGATTAAGTCGCTGCTTATTGGTTCATAGGCTGGCCTTTGGGCCGAGGACGGGGGCCTGGGCTGGGTGCGGATGTTCGCTAAGCGCACGATGTTCACAAAGCGAACAAGGCGTGATATAATCCCCGCACCATGAACGCCACCGCCTCAACCCTCGAGGCAGACCTGTCTCAAGGCGGCCAGGAAGATTTTTTCGTGGAAGCCTTAGCCCGGGGGCTCGCCGTGATTCGCTGCTTTGACGAGGCCCGCGAGCGGCTCACCATCAGCGAGGTGGCCCGCCTCACCGGCCTCAGCCGGGCCACCGCCCGGCGCTCGCTCCTCACGCTGAGCACCTTAGGCTACGTGGCCACCGACGGCAAGCAGTTCTGGCTGACCCCCAAAATCCTGAGCCTGGGCCACGCCTACCTTTCCTCCACCCC